>CAZMVD010000092.1:0-16772 GCA_964569425.1 uncultured Phycisphaeraceae bacterium | reverse complement strand
ACGTCAGCCCCGCCCCCCCCCGCGGCGCGGCACGCGGCACACGCGTGGACGAAACCCCGGAGATTGCCGATTGCCGATTGCCAATTGTCGATTGGGAAATTGCGGATTGCGGATTGGGGATTGCGGATTGAGAAATGGGCGGTTGGCGATTGGCGGTTGGCGATTGCGGATTGGGGATTGCGGATTTCGGCGTTTCGGCGTTTCGGCGTTTCGGCGTTTCTCTCCGTGCCTTCGTGCCATCGTGGCTTCGTGCCTCCACTTCCGCCTGTTGCCCGCTGCCTGCTGCCTCACCCTCATTCGCCATTCCTGATTCGCCATTCTGCATTCCCACCCGTATGGCATAATCCGGTTCCACGTACACCACGTCCGGATGCGCCCGATACGCCTGCAGCGCCGCCGCGAAACCCGCCGGCTCGACCGCCACCAGCACCAGCCCCGCCGTCGCCGCGTGGGCGTGCGCCTGCCACCGCCGCCGCTCACCCAATCGAGCGGCCTGCGGCTCCCCGCGTGCGGCCGCATCGAGCGCCTCCCCGCGCCGCGCCGCCTCCACCGCAAAGTCACGCACCACCCGCGTTCCCGCCGCCCCATGCACCACCCCCCGCCCCGATTCCCCCACCCCCTCACGAAACCGAACCAACAGACGGGAAGGATGATGGGAAACGGGTGCCTCATCCTGCTGCGCCTGACGAATCGACATGACGAAGGTACGGATTGACTCACCCTCGGCCGACGGAGGCAAGGTAATAAGTACGGTCGCGAGCAATGCCAGGATAGCAATCATCAAATGAGTATTCCGAAGCCCGGGAGAATACGGATGCTCACCCTGCGATCAGGTGCACCACAAACCACAGTGCCAAGCACTCAGAAGCACTGGCGAGTTTGGGACAGCAGTACTCGTTGATTCAGCGGGTCAATGTCGTGACCGCGAAGATCCCCGACTCGCTCGCCTATTCGGCGCAGAGCGATCACGCCCGGCCGCGTGCTGCGGATGTCCGGCGCAAGAGCAACGTCGCCGCACTGAGCATCACCAGCGCCATAGCCGCGATACCCCATTCCGAAACAGTGGGGACGCTCCCCACCGCGCACTGTGGAAGCTCCGGGGGGTCGTCGGGCAGCGTCCATGCGTTGACAAACCCCTTCCAGTCCTGGCAGTCGATGTCGCCGTCGCCGTCAAAGTCGGCGGGTTCGCACCCGGCAGTCAAAGCACCATCGGCGCCGGTGAAGCAGGCATCAAAGGCATCGTAATCGTCAAGGTTGACGACCAGATTGCCGTCAAGATCGCCTGCCACGTAATTCGACGACACCGCGGATGTCCGGAGGATCCACTGGTTCGGATCGAACTGGAGGGCGGTAACCTCGCCGTTGACCGGGACGGAGAAGAACTGCTCGCGCTGGTCGTTCCACACCGTCACCGTCTGCGGGGAACCATCGACCGTGATGGCCAGATCCACAGGCATGATGAACACGTGCGGATAGCTGGCGGTCTGTGTCTGCCGGATGCGGACCATGAGGTAGTTCTGACTGTCGATCTTGGCGGTGTCCCAACCGGTTTGGTAGGCAGGAGCGCCGATCTGGTAGACCCACTGGTCGAAAAACCAGGTGAGATCCTGTCCAAATGTGGCCGACGCCACGGCAGCGAAGTCGTCGGTGTCGGCGGCTTTGAACTCATAGGCGGAACGGTAGTCGGCGAGGATGTTCCAGAAGGTCGCATCCCCGACGACATGGCGAAGCTGATGCAGTACCCATGCGCCTTTGCGATAGCTGTAGGTGGAACTGAAGATGCGGCTGACGTTGGCGGTATCGGCGGGATAAACGTAGACGGAGTCGCCCACGCTGCTTGGCTTGCGCGCTACGATGGCATTGAAGTACGCGGCGGGGTTAGGCGTACCAGTCTTGAATTCTTCCCACAGCACCTCGGAATAGGTGGCGAAGCCCTCGTTGAGCCAGATATCACTCCAGGTCTTGCAGGTGATCATGTCGCCCCACCATTGGTGGCCCAGTTCGTGGGCGGTAAGGCTCTCCCCGAAACTGCTCTGGCCGGTGATGGTCTGGTGCTCCATACCGCCGCCGAAGGGGAAGTTGTAAAGCCCGTACTTCTCGTTGATAAACGGATACTCGCCAAAGAGCGGGCGGAACACTTCCAGCATGTTGATGGACTTCTCCCAGCCGGCGCGGTTGGAGGGAAAATCGTTGGACGGGTAAATGTAGAACTCCACCGGCATCGATCCGCCGGGATGATTGTAGAAAGCCGTCCACGTGTTGTAGTTGGTTGCGGCGAAGCTGACCAGATAGGTGGTAATGGGGTAGTCGGTCCGCCAGTTGTACCGGTTTCGATTGCCGGATAGGGAGTCAACGCTTTGCAGTGTTCCGTTGGACGGCACAACGTAGTTGTTCGGCACGGTGATGGAAAACTCGAGCGTGGCCTTGTCGGAGTTGTCGCCGGGGACGAATACGTCGCCGTCCTTCGTCGGCCACCAGGTGTAAGCGTAATAGGGCTCGCTCAGCGTGGAGACGACCGGTGTGCCGCCCGAATGGGTTCTGACTTCGATGGAGCCGAACGATGCCGACACGGTGTTGCCGGTGTAGTTGATCGTCAGCGTAAAGACCTCATCCATGGCGTACACGCGGTCCAGGGTAGCGCGGCGTGTCGAGGTGCTGAGCGTGGCGATGGTCACCGGGGTGGTGCCGTTCACGAACGCGCCGGTAATGTTGAACTGGTTGCGCAGCCGAAAGGTGAACTCGGCAAGTGCGGGCGACTTGCTCTGGATGGTCATCTCGTTGCTGCCGGTGATGGTGCAGGTGTTGCTGCCGGTGTTAAGGTTCGAGACCTCGATGTCCAGCTTGTAGTGCAGAACGTCGGTTTCCTCCATGATCTCCAGCGTCGAGGCGGTGGCCGGGGGAAATCCGTCGCCGTCCAGTGCCCGAATCAGGGCCTGTGCCTTGCCGCAGCCGACCAGCGACGGCTCCGCTCCAGGAATGAACCCGTCGCCAGCTTGGTGTGCTTGGGCGGTGGATCCAAAGAAGAAAAATCCGCCACAGAGCGCCAACAAGGCGGCGCCCGCCAGACGAGTCCTACATGGCATGTTTCAGAGCCCCCTTTACCCTCCAGCGCACGACCGAATTGCGGAAAAGTTCAAGTCCGCCGCTACCACCCGGCCGGGCAACAACTTCGTCCGATAGCCTTCAGCTATCATGTAACAACCCCACCGTCATCTTGATGAGGCACTCCCATTGTAGCCATTCGCCGGAGTGGATTGAAAGAGAGAAATAGCAAGTGGACGGCTTGCAACCAAGGGCTCGGACAGTGAGACGCGAAATTTTCCGCCCCGGCAATGTCGCGCAACAGGATGCGTGGGCACGCGAACCAGGTGCGATGGCCCGTCGAAGCAAGACATCGTGCCATTCACGCAGAAGACGGCGACCTCTCTTCTCTTCCAGGAATTTGGCAAGGGTTCTTGGTGCACGGTACTCCTCCTGCCACGCATACAGCTGTCGGCGCCGATTTTCCCGCCGTACATTTGTGCCACCACATGGCACTCCATCACTATTCTTCGGGGCGCCCCACTGCGCGCGGCACAGACGGGCGGCGAAAGAGTGCCGAAACGTGCTTGCAGCCGGCAGGGCCGTTTGTTAGAATGGTAGCCCTCGAGTTTCTCCGAATGGCCGTTGCGGGCTCCATCCTGTAAGCGTGCTTCACCCTCGAAGCCGCGTGCTTTCAAACATCGGGAGGCTTTGGCATGGTAGAAGTCCACGCACATCAAAGGGACGCATGGAGACCGCAGTGTCTTCGCTTGGCCATCATCGGCGTGATGACGCTATGGTGCGGAATCGCTGTGCCGGCGGCGGCGGTTGAAGTTGCCGGCGACGGCATTCCTGACGGTTGCGTGGTGGTCGAAGGTGACATCATCCTACCGCCCGATTTCTCACCGCTGGCTGGTACTCATGCATTCAATCTCTGGCCGGGCGGCATTGTGCCTTATCGTTTCGACGCCAACGTGACGTCGACGAACCAGGCGCTGATGCGCGCTGCGATGGACGAGTGGGAGGCCAACGCGGGTGTCACTTTTATCCCGCGAACCAGCGAGTCCAATTTTCTGCATATTCGCGACTCCACGGGCAACAGTTCCTTTGTGGGCATGATCGGCGGCGGGCAGAACGTCAACATTTTCAACTGGAATTTCAAGTACATCATGGCACACGAACTAGCCCACGCACTGGGCGTCTGGCACGAACAATCGCGCACCGACCGGGACGGCTTCGTGCAAATCAACTTTCAGAACATTCAATCCGGCTTCGCGCATAACTTCAATATCGCAAGCGGATCCGGCGCCACTGGCCCGTACGATTTCGAGTCGATCATGCATTACGGGCGTTGTGCGTTTTCCATCGGCGGCGGGGGCCAGTCCTGTTCGACGGAAACGCAGACGATTACGGTGCTCCCGCCCTACCAGGCGTTTCAGAATATCATCGGCCAGCGATCGAACTTGAGCGATGGGGATAAAGAGGTCATGCGCTTTCTCTATCCGGCAGTTAGCGCGCCGGTGGTGGAATCCTCGGACAAGAATCGATATTTATCATTCTCGCCCAACAACGGCGACTTTCCGGTGGCCATCGGCGTGGAAATGTCCGCCAGCGGGTACTACCCGCAATCGGTCGGCTTCCTGGGCTGGGTGGGCGTGCCGGATGCCAACGGCGTGGCGCGCCTGGTGGCGGAGCGCGTGGAGCGAATCTGGACCGAGACCACCGAGCACCTGGGCGACTGCGAGATCGTCCCCGAGGCAACGTACCGCCTGATCGCTGAAACCGAGGGCGTGCAGGGAACCGTGCAGGCACCGACCAACGTTGCCACGGCCGCGCGCCCCTGGCCGAAGTTCTGGGCCGATTGCGTGGGCAGTTTCTCGGGAAGCTGGAGCGGACCCAACGGCCTGGTGAATGTCGACGACCTCACCGCCGCGATCCACCGGTTTCAAGGCGTGGCGACCGCACCGCCGGTGACCTGGGTGGACATTCATCCCGAGGTGCCGAACTTCCTGGTCAATTTCGCCGACATCCAGTTGATTGTGCTGGGGTTTGTCGGCGAGCCGTATCCCTTCTCCGACCCCGGATTGTGTCCTTGATTGCTCCCTCTACGAACGGCAGCGGGCCGAAGGCTCAGCGCCTTCGGCCCTTGCACACTCCCGGTCGCAGAACAACCCCCCCGTGCCATTCTGCGCCCAGATTCGCCTTTCCGCGCCGGGCGCTCAATCAACCCGGCGCGACGCTACGTGCTACTTACCGCAAGAGCGCCAGAATCTGCGACGTCTGCTGATTGACCACGCCCAGCAGCGAAATACCCGACTGAATGAGTACCTGCTGCTTGTTGAGAGCGGCCGTGGCCATGGCAAAGTCGGTGTCGCCGATGGACGATGCCGCCTCGCTCAATCCGGTCTGGGCCGCCTGCAGGGAGTTGATGGCGCTGCCTACCTGAAACTTCTGGAACCCGCCCATGCGCCCGCGAACGGAAGCGATCTCGCTGATGGCGGATCGTACGGCGGTCAATGCCGAAGCCACATCCGTGCGCAAGTCCGCGCTGCCGCCCGACTTCAACTCTGAAAGCCGTGCGGCCCCGTTGCCGCCGCCGAGGTTGTGGGTGGACAACGAGTCGATGCCGATAGTCTGGCGCGTGCTCGACGTCGTACCAAGCTGGAAGGTAGCGCCTCCGTCGGCCTTGACGGTAAACGACGTGGAGGTAGCCGCAGTGGCGCCCGACCCGAAATCCTTAGACAGCGTAAACGCCAGACTCAGCCCGTTGGCACTGTAGACCACGTCCAATCCGTCGGTACCTGCGGTCTGCCCGTTGATGGTGATGGAGGCGTCGTCTCCGGACGTCTTGGTGATGTTGCCGATGTCATTGGCCGTGCTGGCGTCGGTGGTGGCCGTTCCGTAGCTCGAATTGACAACCCCACCGGAAAGCACCGACACGCTGACATAGGCGTCACGTCCGTAGGTCGTGGAGTTGATGGCGATGGCCCCCGACTGCTGCACGGCAGAAACGCCGGTCTGATCCTTGGCGGCGTTGATGGTGCTGACCACTTCGGCCTGGGTCAAACCGCTGGTCAGTGTAATGGTGGCGGTGCCGAGCGTGCCGCCGATGGACAACTGCGTGGTACCCGACGTTCGCGTGGTGGAAGCGCCGCCGAAGCTGGCCAGCGACGCGGTGGCGACCTGCGCCGAAGCCACACGGTTTACAGTCAATGAGGTGTCGCTGGTGGATTGGCTGCGCGAGAAGACGCGCAGGCTGTCGACGAAGGTGTTGCTGACGCCGGTGCTCTGAATGGAGAAGGACCCGTCGAGCAAGCGCTTGCCGTTGAAGTTGGTGGTCGAAACGATGCGGTCGATCGCGGCCAGGGCGTCGTCGATTTGCGACTGGTTGGCGGCAATTTCCGCGTCCGTCAGGTTGGCACTGCTCGAAGACGCCTGCGCCAGCGTCTGGATTTCGCCGAGCAGGTTAGATATCTCGTCGAACGCCTTGTCGGCCACCGTTAACATGGAGTCGGTGCGCTGGTTGTTGATCAGCGACGACTCCACTGCGCGCAGCTCCGCATTGAGCCCGGACAGGGCGATCAACCCGGCGGGGTCATCCTTGCCCGCGGTGATGCGCTTGCCGGTGGTGAGCTGGCGCAGGGTGGTGGATTGGAGGCTCGTCTGCTGGTTCAGAATGTTGAGCAGCGTGTTCGTGTTCGTGTTGGTGACGGTGATTGCCATAAATCTTGACCTTTCGTAGAAGACGGAGCGCAGCCGGCGCCCGCACACCGTTTAGACTCGAACCAAACGTAGGATATAAAAAAAGCGCTTCCAAACGCGGCGCAGAAATTTTGAGCCAATCGGCCCTGACGCCCCCGGAAACCGCGAAAAAAGTCAAGTTTTTTTGATTCTGTTCAACGTCCCTTTTTCGGCATGAGTGCGCTGCGAGCCGAGGAGCGGATATCGGGAAGAGCCGCGTCGGTTGAGTGCGGTCTATGTTCCAAAGTGTCGCCGGACAGGAGATAGCTCGACCTACAACTGGTTCCTCAAACCGTGAAAAGCTGTTGCAGGACGACACGCCGCCGCGTATCCTGAATCTCAAGTCCCGGAGCACGTGGGGTAGCCGATTCGACCCTGGAACTTCGATCGGCGTCGCACGGAAATACGGGACCTCGATCCGTGGTTATAGCCTTCGGGGGATCTTCCGGATCGCGAGGCTCGGTAGGGTCGGGGGTGTAGATGGTTCGGCAATCCTGCAACGATACGCCATGCACGTTTGACATTCGTGCACGGTCGAACGACCGGGTCGCCGTCGCTTTGGCCCTGTTGCTCGCCATGGCTGCAAGCGCTTCGGTTCAGGCAGCGGAATTGGTCGTCATCCATCGCACACGTTCCAGCGGCCTGGCTGCCTTTGTCGTCGCTCGGGCGGGGCAGGATATGGTTCCGCTCGCTTCGGACGCCTCGCCGGAGGCCGTGTCGCTCGCCTTTCTGCAACGGCATGGCGGATTGTTCGGCATCGCGGACGCCGGGCAGCAACTTCGCCTCGATGCCGAGCGCACCCATACCGACGCACTCGGCTACACGCACACGACCTACTTGCAGGAACATCGCGGCATTCCTGTCTTTTCCGGGATGTTGCGGGTCCATAAAGATACGCAAGGGCGGGTCACCGCATCCAACGGCCATTTCTATGTCATACCAGACAAGTTGAACCTCGTTCCCGCTGTGGGAAGTGAATCGGCCGTGCGCGCCTCGCAAAAAACGGTGGGAGAGGCGGCCGCGGTCGAGCTGGTCGAACTGACCATCGTCGATCCCGGCTGGTATGGCGACCCGCCGCGCGGCGCGGCGCTGGCCTGGCACGTCATCCTGGACGACGAGGAGCACGGCGTGCGCGAGGCGCTCTTTGTGGATGCGCATGATGGAACAATCCTCGACCGGTGGTCGTTGCTCACGGACCTCCGGTTCCGTCAGGTGTACAACGGACTTAACGGCTCTGGGCTACCCGGAACCCTGCTGCGCAGCGAGGGCGGAGCGCCGGTGCCCGGAGGCACGTCGGACGTCGTGGACGCCAACCTCGCCTACGACCATGCCGGCGACTTCTACGACTACTTCCAGCGCGGCTTCGGACGCGACAGCATCGACGGGCTGGGAATGAACATCATCCTCACGGTCAATTCGCGCGCCTTTCAACAATGCCCCAACGCCCGCTGGAACGGCAGTCAGGCCATCTTCTGCCTGGGGACGGCGCGCGACGACGTGACCGCGCATGAACTCATGCACGGCGTGACCCAGTTCACGGCCAACCTCATCTACCAGAATCAGTCGGGCCAGCTCAACGAGTCCTTCTCCGACGTGTTTGGCGAACTCGTGGATCTGTTCAATGGCAACGCCTCCACGGCGGGAACGCCCGGCGGCACGCCGTGGCCGAAACCTGCGAATTACGCAGGCCATGGCAAAGATATTCCGAACAACCTGCGAAATGATCAGGCGTGCAGCTTCGGGCCGGGCTTTGCCGACGGCGTGCGCTGGCTGATTGCGGAAGACGTGACCGTCTTCAATGAGCCCATCCGCGACATGTGGAACCCCCCGTGCAAGAACCACCCCAGCACG
Organism: uncultured Phycisphaeraceae bacterium; assembly: GCA_964569425.1. GTDB lineage: Bacteria > Planctomycetota > Phycisphaerae > UBA1845 > UBA1845 > JACQXM01. The sequence continues at coordinate 8,159 of CAZMVD010000092.1, read as the reverse complement.
GCCAACAGTTCCCTGCAAACCTGCAACCCCGGTGACAATGGCGGCGTGCACAGCGGCAGCGGCGTGCCCAACCACGCCTTTGCGATGCTCACCGATGGCAAGAGCTTCAACAACCAGACGGTGACGGGGATCGGCGCCATCAAAGCGGGTGCCGTCTGGTATCGGGCGCTGACGACGTACCTGACTCCCGCGTCTGATTTTGCCGATGCCTACGTCGCCTTTAATCAGGCGGCGCAGGACCTGATCGGCTCCACCCCGCTGGATCCGCGAACCGGACTTCCCTCCGGCAGCGTTTTCACCGCGTTCGACGCAGAGCAGGTGGACCGCGCGCTGCTCGCGGTAGAGATGAACACCGACGGGAGCTGCGGCGCGACGGTGCCGGTGCTGGATCCCGCACCACCGGTGTATTGCGAGGGACGCCTCGTCCACCATTTCGATGATCTCGAACAAGGCGCCGTGGGTTGGACGGTCATGAACTCGAACCCCCCGACGCCCTATGACTGGGAACTGCGCGCCAACCTGCCCGGCAGCCGAGCGGGCACGTCCTGGTATTGCGCGGATCCCAACATCGGAAATTGCACCACCGTCAATGAAACCGGCACGCACCGCCTCTTCAGTCCGGCAATCGCCATTCCGGTCGGCGTGGTGGAACCGAAGCTGGCCTTCACGCACTATGTGTCGACGGAAACCGGCTTTGACGGCGGCAATCTGCGCATCAGTGTGGACGACGGCCAGACCTGGCAGCCCGTTCCGTCCACGGCGTTTACGTTCAACCCATACAATACCACGCTGCGAAGCGCCGCGGCGGGCAACACCAACCCCCTCGCCGGGCAATCGGCGTTCAGCGGCGCCGGCGGCGGCTGGGGTACGTCGCTGGTGGATTTGAGCCTGTTCATCTCCGGTGGCGAGACGGTCCGCTTTCAATTCGTTTTCGGCAAGGACGGATGCTCCGGCGTTGACGGCTGGTATGTGGACGACTTCGAACTGTTCAGTTGTGGGTGCTTCACTTCCGCCGCCTGCAATGACGGTCGCTTTTGCAACGGGGTCGAAGTCTGCGTCGGGGGTTTTTGCCAACCGGGGACACCACCCTGCGGTAGCGATTTCTGCGACGAAACGGCCGACGCCTGCGTGCCCGCCGTGTTCTGGGATGACTTCGAGAACGGCAACGTTCGCGGATGGTCGCTGTCGGGCGAAGGAACCACGGCCACCGATGGCTTTTGGGTAATCGGTACTCCGCAGGCCACGTTTGATGTTGGGCAGCCGGCCCAGCCGGGCGCCGCATTCCAGGGGGTTTCGTGCGCGTTCACAGGCGCCAACTCGTCCGCCGCCGACGGCGACGTGGACGACGGCGTGGTGGTCCTGTTGTCGCCGCGCTTCGATCTGGGCACGGCGTACGAAGCAGAACTCTCACTGGCGCGCTGGTACTTCAACGGTAACCCTGGCCAGGATCCGGAGGATTTTTTTGCGATCGAGGTGTCCAGCGATGACGGCGACTCGTGGTTCGAAGTCGAGAGGCTCAACCACACGCAAAGCGAAAACCAGTGGATCCACCGATCATTCAGATTGCACGAGTTGGTCGCCCTCACCGAGACCATGAGGATTCGCGTTCGGGCCGGCGACGGACCCACGGCGGATGGAATCACGGAAGCGGCGATCGACGATGTGGTGGTGACCGCCAGCGGCAACTGCAATGACGCAGCGGATTGCAACGACGGCAACGACTGTTCCTTTGACTTCTGTCTCTTGGGGAATTGCATTCATGTGCCTCAGCCCTGCCTGTCGCTGGTTGGAAGCGATCCACCATCCGGGGCGATCGACGCCCGACAGCCGCACGAACTCAACGATGCAAATGCGGCTCAGGGTTTCAGCGCAGTGACGCTGGTGTTCACCGGTGGTTCAGTGGCCGGTTTGACTCCCGGCGATTTCGTCGTTTCGCAATCCAGCGCCACGGGTTCGGCGCCGGCCATCCTCAGCGTAGTGCCCGCTGCCGCAGACAGCGTGCTCGTGACTTTCGATCGCCCAATCTCCCCCGGCGTCTGGACGACCGTCGATCATCTCGGCAGCGGCGGACGCGTGTGTCTCGGGTTCCTGCCCGGCGATGCCAACGGAAACGGAACGAGTACCGCGGCGGACATTCTCGCGCTGATCGATTCGCTCAATCAGGTGCCGGGACGCATGCGCCCATATTATGCCACGGACATGAATCGATCGGGCGCATCCGGCGCCGCGGACATCCTTCGCCTGATTGACCTGCTGAATGGGGCAGCGGCATTCGAGCCGTGGATCGGGGTCTCGCTCGATCCCTCCCCCTGTGGATGAGCCTCAGCCGCCGAACTCCTCTTGACCCGTGATGCAATCCCACGGATGCTACGAACAGGGGCGAATCGACGATCCTGTCGAAACGGGCGCCCAGTTTTTTCGGACCGAGCCGCAAACACCATGGAGGCGGCGCCGTGTCGAAAGGAATTCACCATGTGGCGATTCATCGTTTGCCTGGTCGCTTGCGGCGTGCTGATCTCCACCGGGTGCGCAAGCACACCCCGGCAGCGCGATGCCCAGGCGCCAAGCCCGGCGGCGTCGGAATGCGACGGGCTGGAGGTCACCACGCAGGAACAGACTTATCCCAGCGGCTCATTGTTTCGACAGCGACAAGTGGTCCACCTGAACGGGGAGCCCGTTCTCCACGGCGTGATGATCGAGAAATACGAGTCGGGGCAGACCAAGCTTGAGCTTCATTATCGTTGCGGGGTGATGCACGGACCGCGAAAGACATGGTTCGAAAACGGAACCCCCTGGGCGACCGGCGAAAACGTTGATGGCAAAGGACACGGCACCTGGATCGTCTGGTACCCCGATGGCACCAAGGCGCAGGAGTTTGCCATGGATCACGGCGTCTGGACCGGACCTTACATCACTTGGCACCCCAACGGAACGAAGCGTTCAGAGGTTGAGTACCTCAATGGCCAGCGCCAAGGTGTGATGAGCATCTGGGACGAGGAAGGGAATATCATCCAGGAGACCGAATTTGCCGACGGACGGCATCAGCCCTCGCCCTGAACCCGCCGGGACCCCCCTCCGCCGAACCCCGCCAGGCCGCCTCCATGGCCTTCTCCACGTGGAATGGCCGTCAATGAATCAAGTGAACAGCCCAGCGCCTGATCTTTGATCGCTCCTTCAAACCACGCTATCCCACCTTGGACCACGATTCTCGAAATAAAATGCTTGAATTGTGTGATTGTGTAGGATAGACTGTCAGGTAGTTACAGGACCGGTGGGACGCCAAACAAGCTTCCGGCGGCATGCGTCTGGGAACAGGTTTTTCTCCGTTCCCGGCTGCCGAAGCATCGGCGCTTCAAGTAATCGGTCCTAAAGCTGATCGACCAGGCGTTTTCCGACGGCGAGTTGTTCGCTTGCCTGTTTGCGCAGGCGCGGCCCGACGTGGAATACCAGCGGAATCATCCGCCCCGCCCCCTTGGTTGTCACCAAGTCCGGGCGCGAGGGTGGGTTGCGCCGGTAGTGTAGCACTCTGCGATCTTTTCGCACGGGAGTGCCGGTGGTTCAGCACGAAGTCGGATTTGACTAGATCTGGGCGAGCGAATCCATGCATCCGGTCAACGTTGACAAGCTCATGCTTGCGCATGGGCTCCCTGCCTGTTTCACCCGGGCCGAATTCTCCTCGGCTCGGTTCATCGATCATTGGTACCAAGACCCCCAACACCCCTAATGGAGGATCGGAACGGTGCGAGCGAAACAACGACATGTCGTAAAGCCACTGGGTTGGCTGATGGGCGTTACTCTAGTTGCGGGCGGGCTCGGTTGGGCCCACGTTCGCGCGGGAGGCGGTCCGGTTGACGACCAGCCCGCCGTAGCCAACGAGGCTGCGGCCAGCGCTCCCAAAGCCGCGACCAACAAACCCGCCGACAGCGCACGGCAAACCAAGAAACTTTCGCCGCTGCAGGCCAACACGGCCGTTGCTGCCTCATCATCCACCCCGACCACCAGGGATGGCGTGCCCTTTGCGCGGATTAAATCGGCCATTCCGACTGAGCCGGCACCCGCTCCATCCGCGGGTGGGATCGCCAGTGTCGGTGGGACATGTACTTGCGATGCCGAATGCGCGACGCCCAGCAACCCGTGCAAGGTGGCGCAGTGCAACCAGACCACCGGGCAATGTGAAGAGATCAACGCCATCTTCGGCACGCGCTGCGACAGCGGCGACGGCCTGTTTTGCACCAACGACCGTTGCAACGGCGTGGGCGCTTGCGTGGCCAATTCCCTGTCGCCATGTGCCCACAAGTGCGTGGGCGGTCCCAATGACGGCGATCCCTGCGTCATCGCCAGCGATTGCCCGGGCGCCGGCGTGTGCACGGCGCAAGCCACCTGCTTCGAGCCCAACATCGGTCTGGGTGAAAACATCGGGCATTGCGAACTCAGCCCCGACGTGGGCCGTTGCTGCCTGCCCGACGACACTTGCGTGGATCCCCACATCACTAAGGCAAACTGCGACTCTCAAGGTGGTCGGTGGCTGCGAATCAGCAATCCCGACGACCTCGACAAGTGCGTGTGTCCCAAATACAGCGCGGGCATCGCTCCGCGCGACGCGGACCTGACCACGGCCAAGGCGGTCGGCCCGGTCACACGCAATCCCGGGCAGTGCAGCGTAGACGGGTCTTTTTGCGAAGACGCCGCACTGGATTGCTCCAAACTTTGCAACCACAACAATGCTCCCTGTCTGTTCGATACTGATTGCGGTGCGGGCAATCTCTGCAATGTCAATCAGACCTGCGACGCCAACCCCAACGCTTGTGCCGGCCTGTTGAGCGTCGGCGATGACTACCACCTGTCGGACAACGACTCGTTCCTCCGCCTGCGCGAGTTCCGCTTCCGCGGCGGCGTGGGCAACCCCAACGAAATCCTCGTGTTCGAGTTCTACGACAGCGAAAAGTGCGTCGGTGTGGGCGGCAATGCCGGGGCCTATTGTGCGCAAAACGCCGATTGTGACAGCAACGTGTGCGGCGCGCCGATTCTGGCCAACTCGTTTGCCATCCGCTTCAGTAACGGAGGGAATTTCTATTACACGTTTGAAGTCGATTGCGCACCGGATTGCGACGTGAGCCAGGGCGAAGAACCGCGTGATCCTCCCTTCCGCATCCCGCCGCGTGGCTATGTGGTCATGCGCAGCGATCGTGACAACACCGACATTGACAATATCGATGAATTCGCCGAGGGCTTCTGGCTGACCGCCGACGCGGTTCACGAAGGCACCAACAACGCCGACATCCTCTGGATCAACGGTAATCCGCGAGTTGACGACCATGATTCGCCGAATCTCAACCCCGGCGACTACAAGCTCGCCTTCGAGATCATGGGCGAGAAAATCCCCAGCCCGCTGGGCGCCTGTTGCGACCCGGACAATCCTGCCAACTGTAAAGACACCCAGCAGTGGGAATGCCGCACCTGCAAGGGTGGTCCGTTCGACGGACAGTCCTGTAAGGCCACGCGCGATTGCGGCGGTGTGGCCTTAGGCCTGTGCAACAGCGCCGATTGGCAGGGCAAGCGGGGGATCGATTCCCCTGACGCGCTGCTTTGTGCCGACGAACCGTGCGATCTGGGCGCCTGCTGCGACCCGGACTTCCCCAACGACGGTTGCAGCCGGATCGACCAGGATATTTGCATCGACGGCGGCGGCACTTTCCTGGGTGCCGGCACTGACTGTACGGTGAATTGCTGCCCGCAACCCATGGTCACCGGCGGCGACTGCTGCGAGGACACTTTGCTGTGCAGCGACGGCAGCGGAGCGTGTTCACCGCAGGGCGGTGCTTGTGGTTCCGGCGGTACATGCATGACCTGCGCCGGGCCGACCGTTCATGCGGTCAGCGTGCCTATGTATGACCCCGTGAATGACCCCAAGGAATATATCACGATGTCCGGCGATTCCACGGCCGCGCAGTTCGCCGCCCCGGAGGGTGACGAGTGCGCCCAGGGCGCCAACGACCCCGGCTGGTATGAAGCGCTGTCGGTCGACGCCTGCGCAGTGGTCACCGTGGACCTGTGCTGCAACGCCCCGGTCCACAGCCCGACCTGGATCATTCTGCGCGACGGGTGCCCCTGCACCGGCAGCAGCAACATATTCCCCGATTCAGGTTCTTCGGGCTACGGCCATCCCGAGGGGCCGTGTACGGACGGCAACTGGTCCGGCCGGTTTACCGTCCGGCCGGGAACCTATTGGTTCCAGATCTATGCCGGAAAAGCCTGTGAAAACACCGTCACCGACTGCGACAGCTCCGCCGACTGCAACCCCGGCGTTCAGTGCGTCGACAATGCCGGCCCGTACCAGGCGCACTTCACCGTGCGGCCTTGTCCGCTGGCAGCATGCTGTGTAATCGACAGCGAGACCTGTGAACCGTTCGTCGATAGGTATGCGTGCGAGGATCCGATCGCCGAAGGCGGCCTGGCCGGTAATTGGCTGGGCGATCTTGATCCAACGCCGGATCCCAGTTGCTTCCCATTCCCCGCCGGTACCTGTGACCTGGGCGCCTGCTGCACCGGTCCCGGTCAGTGCATCGACGGTTTGGGTGGTGCGGGAATCACATTGAATGAGTGCGTCAACGTGAACCAGGGCGTGTACCACGGCGGATTGCGCTGCGTGGATGACCCCTGCCCGATTTGCCCATTCCAGGACAAGGACCATTGCCAGGAGGATGACCCCGACGGATTCCTCCAGGCCAGCGACCGGCGCCTGAATCGCCGATTGGCTGACGATTTCCAGCCACAGTCGCCCGATATCAACCGGATCTGCTGGCGCTTCGGTTTTGCCCCGCCGCAGAACCCGCCCGGGCTCCCGTCGTGTTTTGCGAATCCGCCGGAGGATTTCGACATCAAATTCTATGAAGACGACTTCGGCCTGCCGGGACTTCAGATTGCGGCATACGTCGGGATCGTCCCCGATGCCAAGGCCAACATCCCCGGCTTCGTGACCTACGACTACTCGGCTCCGTTGGTCCCGGCGCTCAGTGGGCTCAATTCCAACAACTGCTACTGGATTGAAATCACATCGGAGGGCACCGAGGTGTGCACGACCTCGTGGGTCAGCAGCGCGGACGGCAACAGCTACAGCGTTCGCGATGCCAACGGCACCTACGGTCCCGAGGACCGCGACGACGCCGACTACACCTTCTGCCTGTCCTCGGGCATCGAGCAAGGCACCGTGCCCGGCGAGGACGGCGGCTGCGGCGACCTCCCCGTGGCCTGCTGCACACCCGGCAGTCCGGTCAACTGCAACGACGCAGGGACCATGAGCCAGTGCACCGCCCAGGGCGGCGTGGCCATTCCGTATGCGATGTGCAACACGAACCCCTGCCCGGCGCCGTCCAACGACGTCTGCGCCACCGGGCGCCAGTTGATTTGTGATGAAGCCGGGACCGGTGAGGGCACGCGCATTTACGGCGATCCGGATATCGGCGTCTGCGCGGGTGATCCCACGCTGGTGTGCAGCGTTTCCGATTCCAATTCGTGCATCAACCTCAACCAGCAGAACGTGGGACCCTGCGGCCCGCCGCCGGCGCCGGGGGAAACCTACCGCTGCACGGACGTGGTCACCGACAACCGCCTGGCCACGCTCGACGGTCCGTCCAACACCGGCGGCGCGCCGCCCGGCGTGCTGACCTGCCTGCAATCGGGAACGACCAGTTTCCGAGGCGACATCTGGTTCGAGTATGCTGCGGAATGCACGGGTCAGATGATCATCAACATGTGCGGTGCGGCCACCTACGACGGCATGTTAGCCGTGCATAGCGGTGGCACGGGAACCTGCATCTGTCCGACGACCAACGCGTCGCTGCTCGAGTGCAACGACGATTATTGTTTCGGTCAGTTCTCGACCACCTCGGCGGTGACTATCCCGGTGTCGAAGGACATCTGCTACACCATCCGCGTCGGCGGCTGGACCTCCGGCCAGGGCGTCACCGCGCAGGGCGTCAGTGAGCTGGACATTTTGGTGGCTTGCGACCCGCTGCCCGATGTGAACCCGGCAGTCACGCCGCCCCCGCCGCATCATGGACCGAAGAACCGCTACATCTCGTTCTCGCCCAACAACGGCGCGAACCCGGTGAAGTTCAAGGTCATGAAGGGCGCCACCCAGATCGGCTGGGTCGGCAACC
>CAZMVD010000091.1:0-16909 GCA_964569425.1 uncultured Phycisphaeraceae bacterium | reverse complement strand
ATTCGTTCAAGGTGGGCGGCGGTGGCGACGGGTCGGGAGTATTTACGGTCAACTCCGCGCTGTGGACAGCCTGTCCGGGCGCAGGCGGGACACCGATCGTCGGCACGGAGGCGACCTTCGCGGGGCTCAACAACGCCGGTGTCATCGAATTGACCGTTGACCTGACGGCCTCGCCCATCGCCATACCACCAACGGTGTGGCTGCGGCTGGAGTTTGATACGGCGAGCGCAGGTGTGGTCCTGGGCAGTGCGCCGGAAGTCGGGTATTCGGAGGACCGTTTTTACTACCAGCCCTTCGGGTGCATGGTTGATTTTGGACCCGGCACCTACGCCGCGTTTCACGCACAACTCCATTGCCTGGGGGGCATGAACGTCGGGGAGGCCGACAATCCTTCACCGCCCCATCAGGCGACAGACGTCGCCTTTGATGCGGATCTTTACTGGAACCAGGCGTTCCGTTCTGCCACGGCCGGATCGCCTGCGCCGGAGCCGACGCCGCAGGTCGATGGATTGCCGGTGCGTGACTTCAGTTGGGTCGAGACGTTACCCGCCGGGCAATGGTGCGCGACGTTTGAGCGCTATTCGGCCAACCTGGAGGAAAAGGAGGGAAAACGGCTTGATTCCTGCCCTCTGGATGGGGCTTGCGATGATCCGCTGGTTCGCGACGCATTCGCGCCGGATGCGTCGACGCCGATGAAGGTCTTCCGGCTTTATTTTCACGTTTTCTGCCGTGATGACGGCACGGGCTGCATCACGAACCCGACCGAACTCAAGGCGCAGATGGCCACGGTAAACGCCGTGTTCCACCCCTGGCGGATGCAGTTTTCCTACGAGGTTCAATATATCTGGTCGACGCAGTATCGTGATTTCGCGCCCAGCGAAGAAACGGCGATGAAGGCCGCCTATGCCGTTTCGCCGGGCACGAAGCTGAATATCTATGTGGTGAACAACAGCTCTGCGTTTTCGCTGGCGACGTTTCCCTGGGACCCTGATATTCTGGGCACGCAGGGCGGGCTCATCATGCACGATGGCCACTTCAGCGCAAATGACAATTCGCTGGCACACGAACTCGGCCATTCCATGGGGCTGTGGCACACCTATCACGGCGTGATCGAGGTGCTCAATTGCGGGCCGTGTTACGAGCGCGCCGACACCGACAGTGACAATACCGGCGACCGGTGTTCCGACACGCGCCCTACGCCGCGTACGTTCATCTGTGCCGAACCCGGCGGCACAGACAGCTGCAGCGGGACTCCGTGGGGGCCGGCGCCGATTCACAATTACATGGGCGTTACGCCGTTCACCTGCCGGCACGAATTCACGCCCCAACAAATGGCGCGGGCGCATTGCTGGTCGGAAGTGATGCTGACCGGCTGGATGCAGCAATCGTGCCCCGCGACGTATGACGTCTATTTCGGGACCGACGACCCGCCGACAAATCTCATTTGCGAAGACGTTTCCGCGACCGGCTGCGACCCCGGCCCGCTCAGTTGCGGGGCGACCTACTACTGGCAGGTGGTCACGAAATCACTCGGCGACACCATCCCCGGACCGGTCTGGACATTCAGCACGCGGGGCGGTGGCGACTGCAATAACAACGGCCTGCCGGATTTGTGTGAAATTCTCGCGAGTCAGGCTGATGACTGCAACGGCAACGAGATTCCCGACGACTGCGAAGTGCCGCCGCTGGATCCGCAGGGCGCCGATTGCAACGCCAACGGCATTCCGGACGCCTGTGAAGTTCCGCCGATTGACCCGTTGGGGGCCGATTGCAACAACAATGGCGTTCCCGACAGTTGTGACCTGGCCGTTCTGGGCGACTGCAACGGCAACGGTGTGCTCGATGGTTGCGATGTGGCCGCGCAGACCAGCGCCGACTGCAACGCCAACGGCGTGCCCGACGAATGCGAGGTGCCCCCGCTCGATCCGCTCGGGGCGGACTGCAATGGCAACGGGGTACCGGATGCGTGCGAGTTCCCCCCGCTGGATCCGCAGGGCGCCGACTGTAACGGGAACGGCGTGCCCGACGCCTGTGATATCGCCTCGGCGGCCAGCCCGGACTGCAACAGCAACGGCATTCCAGATGAATGCGACCTGGCTTCGCAGAGCAGTGCGGACTGCAACGGCAACGGCGTGCCCGACGAGTGCGACATCGCCGGGTCGTCGAGCAACGACTGCAACGGGAACAACGTTCCGGATGAATGCGAAGTTCCGCCCCTGAACCCGGAGGGCGCCGATTGCAACGTCAACGGCGTGCCCGATGCTTGCGAGATTCCCCCACTGGATCCGCTGGGAGCGGACTGTAACGGGAACGGCGTCCCGGACGACTGCGATCTCGCTTCCGCCGCCAGCCCGGACTGCAACGGCAACGGGGTTCCGGACGAATGCGACATCGCCTCCACCGCTTCCGCGGATTGCAACGCCAACGGCGTGCCCGATGAATGCGATCTCGCTTCCGCCGCCAGCCTTGACTGCAACGGCAACAGCGTGCCCGATGAATGCGACATTGCCGGCGGCGCCGCCGCCGACTGCAACGCCAACGGCGTGCCCGACGCATGCGACATCGCGCTCGGCACTTCCAACGACTGTCAAGGCAACGCGGTCCCGGACGAATGTGATATCGCCGGAGGAGGTAGCGCCGACTGCAACGGCAACATCCGCCCGGACGAGTGCGACATCGTTCAGGGCGTTTCCGGCGACTGCCAGCTCAACGGCATTCCCGATGAATGCGACCTGGCCGGCGGAGGCAGTGCCGATTGCAATCTCAATTTCGTGCCCGACGAGTGCGATATCGCTTCCGGCCTGTCGCAGGACTGCCAGCCGAACGGCGTGCCCGACGAGTGCGATCTGGCCTTCGGCGGCGCCGCCGACTGCAACCACAACCTGATCCCCGACACCTGCGACGTGGCCGCCCTCACCAGCCCCGACTGCAACGGCAACCTGGTGCCCGACGAGTGCGAAGTGCCGCCGTTGAACCCGGCGGGCGCCGACTGCAATGGCAATACCGTGCCCGATGACTGCGACATTGCGAGCGGATTGTCGCAGGATTGCCAGGAGAACGGCGTCCCCGACGAATGCGAACTGGCCTCCGGCGCCGCACAGGACTGCAATGCCAACGACATTCCTGATGAGTGCGATATTGCAGCGCATACTTCCAGCGACTGCCAACTCAATGGCATCCCCGACGAATGCGAGCTGGCGTCCGGCGCCAGCCTCGACTGCCAGCCCAACGGCGTGCCCGATGAGTGCGACATCGGCTCGGGTGCGTCGGCGGACGTCAACGGCAATGCGGTTCCGGACGAATGCGATTGCCCTCTTGCCCCGGCGCTACTTCCGGAAGCGAACGGGACGTGCCTGAACAGCACTGATTGCGGCGGCGCGCCTTGCATTGGCGGGCGCTGCTACGTGCCCAAGAACCGTTACCTTACGTTTGACGTAACGGCCATGCCGGTCGGCGAACCCATCGCGATTCGCGTTCGCCATCAGGCTTCGGGCCGCGTGTGGTGGGTGGGTAATCCTGCGCCGCAGGGACTTGAGGTATTCCGCCTTGTGGCGGAGCCGGATTGCCGCTCGTGGCAACCAGGGCCTGGTGTTATTCTGCTGGCCGATTGCGGCGTGGCGCCGGCGTACACCTACGAATTGCAGGCCGTCCATTGCGCGTGCGATCTGGATGATCCCTTTAGCTATTCGCCGCTGCTTGAGCTTCCAACGACCGATCGGCCGGTGCCCAAGGACTGGGGAGACACTGTCGGGAACGCCAGTTCCGGAACTTGGACCGGTCCGAATGGCATCGTCAACGTGGACGATGTCGTCGCGGCCGTGAGTCGTTTCCAAGGCCTGCTCAACGCGCCGCCGGTCAGTTGGGTGGATCTGCATGACCAGATTCCCAACGCCATCATTAACTTCGTGGATGTTTTCCATGTGCTCAAGGCGTTTCAGGGCGAAGCCTATCCGTTCTCCAGCCCACCGGCTTGTCCCTGATTGTCCACTCGGCATGAGGGCTGATTGTAGGCGGAAATCGGCCGGTCTCCAGCCTCCGGGTGGCCGCCAGGACTGCGGCGTCACCGTCAACTTGCCCCTCCCCTGGAAGTACGACAACTTCGCCGCCTGAGTCCGCAAAGGCGAAGTACCAGCGGTCACCCCAGGCACGCATGAGGTCGGTCCCGATGATCAGATCCGGCAGTTCCTGGCTTTCATATGTGGCGACCTGCACAGACGCCGCGCCCAATCGCTCTTGAGCGACCACAACCGTAACCCGGTTTCCGGGCGGGAGGGCTGAAATGCCAAGCACGTCGCGCCGTAACAGCGTGGCGGCCGCGCCGGTATCGAGCAACCCGAGCGCCGCGACGTCCCGTTCGCCGAATCGAACGCGGACTTTGATGAATGCGCTGTCGAAACGCTCCAACTGCGGGGGCGGCGGCTCAAAAGGGAGCACCACCCCGGACTCAGGCAGACTGAGAAAGAAGGCCGCCGCGGCACTGGGAAAATCGAGACCCAGCACCACCCCGGTCTTACGGAAGAACTTGAAACCCAAGCCGTTGCAGTCGCAGATCGACAGGCCCACGATTGCGCCATCAGAGACGGTCTTGATCCCGCCCGCCGAGTAGTTGAAGCCGGACGTCAACCGCACGCGCTCACGACCGGCGAACGTCAGGATTTCCACCTCGCCGACGACGGGCAGGCCGAAATCCCTGCGCAGCAATAGTTCGTACGCGCCGCCGGTATCCAGAATCGCCGATCCGGCCGGTATCCCCTCGACTTCCAGCGGAACCGTGAAAAGCCCAGCGGAATCCCCAAGGATGCGAGTCCCGCATCCGGCGGACCAGGCCGTACATCCAGTGAACACGAGTGCCGCCAGGATAGCCCGCCATCGCACGATTGGCGCCGGCAGTGGGATCTTTCTCGACGCGTCCGGCGACCCTCCCCCGTCTGCGCGAATGGTGATGCAAGTGTCCGCCGGCGGGCGCGAATGAGAACGGTTTACCATGCGTTTGCCTTTGAAAAGCAGACAGACACTCTTCTTCACCATGATCACAGCCTACGCGCCGTTTGCTGTCCGGGAAAGGCGCTGGAGCGGAGCGCCTTCCCTTTTCAGGTGGATCCGATTGGAATAGTTCAGAGCACGGACCGAACCAGCTACGAGCGAACCTGCGGTTGGTTCGATGTCGGCGATGGTGGCGGCCCGGTTGTCCGGTGTCGCGGTTGGAAAACGCCGGTCCGAGTGCCCTTGAGGCACGGGAAAGGGCCGGCGTCCTCGACAATGGAATCCGGCACGAATTCGAGGGAGCGCGTCAACATGGCCGAACTCATCAGCGAACCCATCGCCGCCCGCGCCGGTACGGCCGATGCCAGGCGTATGGGACGTGGCGAGCCCGGCCTGCCCACCGGATTCACTTGGCGCGGCGTGAATTACGATGCTGTCGACGTCATGTCCACCTGGAAGCACTCCAGCCGGGAAGGCTCATCGGCCCAAGGCCAGCTCTACCTTCGGCGGCATTATTATCAACTTCGCATGAGCGACGGCAGACTGTGGACGATCTATTTCACTCGCCAGAGCGCCCGCTCGGGCAACCCGAAGCTGCGCTGGTTCCTCTACCTGCGGGAGGACTTGGCGTGAATAAGGCCCGCTCCTTTGCCCGGTCAACAGGGTGAACCGCGGACGGCGCCGGCTGCGCGCCGGTGCGATCGAAGGTAACGGCTTACGATAGACTTTTCTGCATGGCGCCCTACCCGATCCAAGTTGCGGCGCGCGTGGAACGCGGTCGCGGCACGCAAAGTTGAGACGCCGGCTACAGAACTTTGCGAATCGAACCGCGGAGGGCTTTCACGGCCGCTTCGTCGAGTTCGTAGCGCACGCGCATGGTGGGCTTGTTGAGCGCAAGCAGCGCGCCCAGGTCGATCGGGGTGCCGATGAGCACGAGATCGCAGTCTGCGGCGTTGATCGTCCGTTCCAACTCGCGCATCTGCCGACGGCCGTAGCCCATGGCAGGCAGAATCTCCGACAGGTGGCCGTACTTGGCAAATGTTTTCTGGATCGATCCCACGGCAAACGGCCGTGGATCGATAATCGCCGCGGCACCGAAGGCGCGCGCCGCCACATGCCCGGCGCCGAAGGTCATTTCTCCGTGCGTCAGCGTGGGTCCATCCTCCACCACCAACACCCGCCGTCCGGCCACCGCCCCGGGGTCGTCCACCGTGACCGGCGAACCGGCGCGGATGAACCTGGCTTTGGGGTTGATCGCCTTAATGTTCTTCTCCACCAGCGCGACGTTTGCCGGGTCGGCGGTATTGATCTTGTTGATCACCACCACGTCCGCGAGCCGTGCGTTAGTCTCGCCGGGGTAGTAGCACACTTCGTGGCCCGGGCGGTGCGGGTCGGCGACGACGATGTGCAGGTCAGGCCGGTAGAAGGGCAGATCGTTGTTGCCGCCGTCCCACAGCACCACATCCGCTTCTTTTTCCGCGGCCTTGAGGATTCTGGCGTAATCCACTCCGGCGAAGACCACGTCGCCGGCGCGAATGTGCGGTTCATACTCCTCACGTTCCTCAATGGTGCACTCGTGGCGATCGAGATCAGCCAGTTCGGAGAACCGCTGGCACACCTGCTTGGTGAGGTCGCCGTAGGGCATCGGATGGCGAACGACAGCCACCCGTTTGCCGAGCGACTTGAGAATCCGGGTGACGGCGCGGGACGTCTGGCTTTTTCCGCATCCGGTGCGGACGGCGCAAACTGCGATCACCGGCTTGCGGCTCTTGATCGCGGTGTTGTTCAAGCCCATGATGCGGAAGTCCGCCCCGGCGGCGTTGACCAGCGCGGCCTTGTGCATCACGTCTTCGTGCGCCACGTCGGAATAGGCCATCACCACTTGATCGACGTTGTGCCTGCGAATCAGGTCGGCGAGCTTTTCTTCGGGTTCGATGGGGATGCCGCGCGGGTAGCGTTTGCCGGCGAGCATGGGCGGATACACCCGTCCGGCGATGTCGGGAATCTGCGCCGCGGTAAATGCGACGACCCGGTAGCGCGGATCCTCGCGCCAGAAGACGTTGAAGTCGTGGAAATCGCGTCCTGCAGCACCGACGATGATGACCTTAATCCGCTCATTGCGCGAGGGGGGCATAGAAATTCCTTTGCGTTGCTCAGTGATCCGTCCGCCATCGGCAAACCGACCGACGGCAGGCGTCTTGGGAATCTATGCGGGCGCCCCACCGGCGGCAAGGCGGGCAACCACAAGGTGCGCTGGCGGCCTTTGGCGACGAGGGAGATGATGCGCCTATTGCCCGGTGACTCGGCGGCCCAGGAAGCTGAACTCGTCATCGACGTTGGCGTCGGGAACTGACAACAGCGTAACCTCGGATTTGAATCGGAAGGTGCCGCGGATGACGTTGGGATCGGCGGCGTCGTAGGTAGCCGCAGCCGAAGCGGTGGCGGTGGCCGCTTCCAGCCCGGCGGCAAAGGCCTTGAGCCGCCCTTCGAAAGCGAAACCCGTCGCGTCGGCGGATTCTGCACCGTAGGTGGCGGCGGCGTATTGCAGCCCGGGTTGGGTGGTGTTGTGCCGCTGACCGTCAAAGAGGATAGACGTTCCGAATATTTGCGGAGCGATGGTGCTGTTTTCAAAGGCGAGCAATTGGCCTTCCGAACCGAAACGGACGGTCACGAACGCCCCGCCCTGGAGGTTGTCGGCCGTGCGGAAAAACTGCCAGGTGGTGTCGGCGAGGGAGAGAACGCCGCTGCCCAGTGTGGCCGGCGCCTTCGTGCCGTCGGGAAGTGTCACATTCAGCGAATTCGGCAGTCCGTTCACTGTGCCGGTTCCCGCCGTTCCGCAATGCAGAGACGGCAGTGACATGAGCACAACGGCCGCGATGGCCAAGGGTACACTTCGCAGGAAACGGCCCGAGTTGATCATGGTATTCTCCGCAGTCGGCCCAGGATTCGGTCGGCATTGACTCGCCCATACCATCGGTCAAACGGTGACACCGAATTGGCTCTGAACCTCGGGAAATCAATTGCGGCGCACTGCGTCCGCGAAGATGCCGCCCACCGGATTCAGACGATGAAAGAGCGATAATTGACCGTCATGGATTTAGCCTGGTCAAGGTCGCAATTGTCTATCATCGTGGAGCGCGATCAGCCTACCGTGTATGCCGGCGCGAATCGCTGCACAATAAGATGCTCCAGCCAAGCGGAAGCGCCCTTTCTCCTTTTCGAGACTCAAGGGAACGGAATTGCATTGTGGACTGTCTCGATCGAATGTCCACGACAACGTCGCGATGACCTTGTCGCTCGGCCTCCTCACAACGCTCCCGTCGTCGCTTCCGTCTGACGGGGATCGCCGTTGCCTTATCCCGACCACTGCGGACGATAGGGAAACGTTGGGAAGCGACCCGAGCATCGCCGCGGCGGCTGGGTCGTTCACGGAAACGATACGGGCCGGCGCCCGGTGCCTTCAAGGTCTAGTTCACCAAACGCAAACCCGCCCAAGGTAGTAGCCTGTTGAAGAACTGGTCGCAGGGGCCTTGCGGCCCGTCAGACCGGCTGGAAAGCCGGTGCCACAGTGCCACTAATGACTTTTTGATCATGCTGTTTGGCGTCGCAAGGGCGCACGCTCAGCGATGCACCGTTGCAGCGACCCTGACAACCCGTCGATAAACGCCGAGGGCGCGGGCGTTGCGGCGGACCGGCGTGCCGGGAGTCCCCGCCAACCTCGGCCCCAAATACAGACAGATCGATGGGATTAATACTTCAACCGAACGCCTCGACCGCCGAAGTCCATCGCGGGCCAAACGTACCGCATGGATTGGGCCTGATCGAGCGCCTGCTCCTGCAAGTTTCGCTGCGCCGCCAGCGACACTCGCCCTTCCACCGCGGCGACGGTCTGGCACGAACGACCAACCCCGCGGACTATGAACGATGGCGATTACATTCCCTGCGACAGCAGCTTGTCGATCACTTCGATTCCTCGGTTTTGGCGGGTAAGGACGTGCTGGATTTTGGCTGCGGATCAGGAGCGCTGAGCCGGCAGCTCGCGACCGACTTCGCATGCCGCAGCGTCATCGGCGTCGATGCCTCGGCGAAAGCCATCGACCGGGCACGTTCGACCGCGGCCCAAGCGCTACCAGATCGCGCCAAAGCGCCGGCGTTTGTGCACGCCGCGGACGACCGGCGGATCGATCTTCCCGACGCGCACGTCGATATCATCTGTTGTTTCGACGTGCTGGAACACGTCCCCCACCCGCGCGACACGGTAGCCGAATGGCACCGCGTGCTTCGGCCCGGCGGTGAAGTGTGGATTTGGTGGTCGCCTTGGCGCGGGCCGTACGGGCATCACCTCGAGTCGCTCATCCCGATTCCCTGGGTTCACCTTCTCGTTTCAGCGAAATCGCTCTTTCGCGTCTCTGCCGAAGTTTACGATCATCCTACGTTCGTGCCGCGGCACTGGGACCTCGACCCTGAAACCGGAAATAAGCGACACAACAAGTGGCGCAAGTGCGAGTCGTTCTACCCGTTTCTGAACGGACTGACGGCGCGCGCATTCGAAAAATGCGTGCGCGAAGCCGGCCTGATCGTTCAACGGCGGGAAGCGCGCGGCTTCAGCAGCTCGCGCGCCGCCCGCGCCACCCGCATTTTCCACGGACTCCCGTTCGTCGGAGAATGCTTCGTATCGTTCTACCTCTACACACTGCGCAAACCTGATTGACCTCCCGGCAATGGTCCGCGACCCCCGGAACCCAAGACCGCCAACCCCCGTTACGGTGCGGCCGGATCCAGGGTTAGACCGAATGTGTCGTCAAACACCGGATCAAACATGTTGCCGTGAATAATCGTCTTCAGGTTCTGGAGGGTAATCAGGCCGCCAAAGTCCAACGGCAGATCGAACGGCGGCACGTTGTTGTCCACGTAGTCGCGGATCAGATCGAACACCAGACCTTCAAATATCTCATTGAAGGCATCGTTGCCGCCCGGCACCACCACCCCGCCGGCACAGGCGGTGGGAATGGTCATATCCGAATCGACGACGCTGAAGGTAAGCCGCGGCACGCCACCGGGTCCAGTGCCGAGCGTAAGCAGGGACAAGTAATTGACGTTGAAACAGGTCGCCCACAACGCGCACTGGTCGTTACTCGGCGGTGTGCCCGTGTAACAACTCTTGACCGAACTGTAATCCCCCGTAAAGACCCCGTCGCCGTCGCGGTCGGCCACGATGCCGGCGAACGCCTGCATCAACCGGATGACCACCACAACCTCCTGCGTGCCGTTGGTGCGGAAGACCAGGAACTTGGGAGGCACGTTCAGCTTGCCGTGCAGCAGGATCGGGGTAGCGCCCGACAGGTTCAAGCTGCTCAGCAGGAAGTTCGTAGACAGACAGGCAGTCTGATCCGCCGGGTTGACCAGCGAAGCACACGAAACGCCCTGAATGGCGGCACATTGACCCAGTTGACCCGTCGGCAGCGTGTTGCAGTTGGCCGGCAGCAGGTCCTGTAGCTGCCGCACGTCCTCAAACTGCGTCTTGAGGATTCCGTTGCGCGTCAGGGCATGGAACAACTGGTTGATGGCATCGTCCGCTACCAGCGCCGTGACCTCTCCGGCCTGCGGGTTGGGCAAAGGCGGCAGCGGCAGCGCGGCAATTGTGTCGGGCAAACCGGGCAGCGCGGCAATCTCCTCATCGACCTGGGTCGGAACGAATTCGGTCATGAACCCGGCCGTCAAGCCGCTCGGATTGATCTCCACTTCGGTCAGACCGAAATGAAACGCCACGCCCAGCGCCTCGATGTCGACGGGGTCGAAATCCAACACGTCCAATGGAATCGGCGGCACCGGAATCAGCCCCAGGTACTGGGTCACGTCCAGATCGGCCAGGTAATCGTCGATCTTGTTTTCGACCACATGGTTGACGATCAGGTTGATGGTTCCCAGGGAGAGAATCTGAGCGAGCACGCCGCCCCAGCATTCCACCTTGGAGGACACGTCGCTGACGTTGATGTGTATGTCGTTGTTGTCGATGCTCAGCGTGGGATTCAGCGGGTTCTTGTTGATCAAATCGTCTTCCGTGATGCCCACCTTCAGAACGACCTTGTCAATGTCCACTTCCGCCCCCACGCGGATCTTGACGCGGATGAAGCACTCTCCGAACAGCCCGGTGATCTTGCAACTACCGCTCACCGAGCCGTCCACTTCCATCAGACCCGACGTGACCACAATGTCGAGCTTGTCGTTGCTCGGCACCACGTCGAACGTGAAGTCGTTGGGATCGGCCGTGAACTTGAACGGAACCGGGTCGCTCACCAGCACGCTGGCGTTCACGTCGCACGCGCTGGTCGGAATGGTCACCTTCGATCCTTTCAACGCCGTCAGCATGTTCTCGACGTCCTGAATCACCGACGTCACGATAGGCTGCAACGCCGCGGTGACGATCGTGCTCAGCCCCGCGGCGGTGGCGGTGACGCTGAAGCCGTGGGGCACGCCGTTTGACCCCGCGACCGATGCACCGGCGAGAGCCGGTGCCGGTGCGGGCGCCAACGGCCCCACGGCCATGGGCACCACGTCGAACGTCGAGTTCAACAGCGGATCGCGAGCCTCGGCGATGATGAAGTTGCTTCCATGATCGAGCGTTCCCGGCAAAGCGTTGCCGATCATCTCCTGGAAGTGATTGGTCCGCGGCAGCGAAGCTTCGAACACATAGCGATAGGTATTCGCCGTGAACACACCGTCGCCCAGGCTGATGCCGCTCAGGAAGACCGGAAACAGCCCCGCATTGATTCGGACGAATCCGTCGATGCTCGGGGTGGGCGAGTCGAGCTGCAGGCCGTGGCAGATCGTGCCCGCCACCGCCGTCGGCGGCGCCGGATCGATGCTGTGGTCGGCAGGCGTCACGACGTCCACCTCAAAGCCGTGTGACACACCGCTGCCGTTGGTCAACGGCTGCGCGCAGGCCATGGGCGGCGGCAACGGATAGGATCCCATCAGCTCCGGCGCGCGCGCCGTGAGGCGGTGCCCGCCGCAGCACATGTTTTCCACGTACATTCGCAAGGTGTTCGCAGACAACGTATTCACATCCGCGGCATCCACGATCAGCTCACAGATTTTCGCCACACAGCCGTTGGGAAGGACCACGTCGCCTCCGTAGGGCCCGCCCGGAAAGTCGGTCGCGGGGTCAAGCCCCAGGGCGGCGAACACCGCCACGCCGTCCAGATAGAGCTCCAGCGCGGATAGTTCCACGTTGGCAAGCTGAATCTCAGCGCGAATCCGGTCGCCCTCGGAAAGGCTGACCACCGTTTCATCGGGAGACCAGACGCGCACGTGCGGCACGGGCGATACGTACGCATGTGCCAGCCCCGCCCCATTGTCGGCCTTGACCCGCAGCACGGGCCGCTGCGCCGTCACGTCATGGATGGTCCAGGACTCGCCGAAATGCAATTGGAAATGCGCGATGTCCGCCAGGTCCAGATCGTTGTCGCAATCGGTATCGAGGTAGCTGCACGCCGCCCCGAGTCCGACATCCGGCCCTTGCACGCAAGGTTGGAATCGGTTCGCCCAAAACTCCACAGTGCCCTGAAACGCAAACGAGTTCAGCGCCGTTTGCGTCACGTCGTCGCGCGGCGTGATCCGCACCACATCCGTCGCCGCAACCGGCGCGGCATCCAGAATCTGGCCGTCCGCATCCATGGCCAGAATCTCGGCGGTTTCGACCAGCGCCGGACCGCCGTTGATCGTCGTCCAATCGATGCGATGCATGCTGCGGCACTCGCCGGCGTGGTTGCGGCAGATTTCCGGCAGCGCCGCCTGCACGCGAAGAATGCTCCCGCCGCAATCGGGATCGTCCAGATCGATCAGCCCGTCGCAATCGTTGTCGATACCGTCGCCGCAATCGCAACCCGGCCCCTCGGGGCTCTTGGCTCCCGGTGTCACGCTGCATTGGGTGCCCGTACCGTCCGGTCTGCAAACGAAAACGCCGGTCCGTTCGCACGCACCGATTCCCACGGTGCAGACCTGTCCCAGTTCGGGCCAGAGTTCGTCAATCTCTCCGTTTCCGTCGTTGTCCTTGCCGTCGCATTTCTCCGGTTCCTGGCAATCCGGGTCTTCCAGATCCTTCAAACCGTCGCAGTCGTTATCGAAACCGTCGCTGCATCGGAAAGAGCCCGGCGGACCTTCCACGCCAGGTTGCGCGGGCTTGGCACTGCACTCGGTGCCGGTCCGGTCTTCGCGGCAGATGTACTCGCCGGTCCGCTGACAGGCTCCTTGACCCACCGTGCAGGATTGACCCAGTTCGGGCCAAAGCTCGTCAATCTCGCCGTTGTTGTTGTTGTCCAGGCCGTCGCACAGCTCCGGCCCCTGGCAGTCGGGATCCTCAAAATCGACCAGTCCGTCGCAGTCGTTGTCCTCCAGGTCATAACAACTTGGCGAACCATAGGGGCCTTCCGGGCGCGGCTCCTGCGGGATCTGCCCGGGCTCGCAAACCAACTCGGTTCCATCGGGTGAGCAGCGCAACCGACCCGGTACCTCACAGTTGCCCACACCGATGACGCAGGTTCCCCCCGGCCCGACTTTGATGGTCCCGCCCGACTCGGGATCGAATTGCTCCTCAAAGAAATCCTCATCGACAAGCCCGTCGCAGTCGTCGTCCAGCCCGTTGCACAACTCCATCCCGCCGAATTCGCCGACTTTGAAACTGCGGCTACCACCGAGCAACGTTCCATTCGTTGGCTGCCACACGATCGCCACACCGGGAACCGGTTCAAACACGACCACGGTTCCGCCACCGACCGCAGGAACGTGCATCACATCGAGAACGTAACAGCCATCCAGCCGCGGCAGCGTGATCTGCACGCGCCCAAGCTGAATGGAACCCAACGGGGCAAGGACATTCAACGTGGGGCTGGGCGGATCAAACACCGCCACCGGCAAGTTGGGATTGCCGGCCCCCTGAGGCGTCAAGGCCCACTCCATGGCAGGCGGGAGAAAAACCGTTGAATCGCTGAAGTCCAAACGCACGAAGCTGATGGGCAATTGCTGATTGGTGGTATTGTCCAGGAAGATGTCGACCAGAAACGTTTCATTGCCGGTATAGGGCCCGGGGTCCGCCGGCACGAGGCGAATAATCCCGTTTCCCGACGCATGGCCGGCCGCCAAACTGCACACGATGAACGCATGGAACATTGCGCGAAACATGTCTGCTCTCCCTGGTGGATGTTTACTCGCACGACTCCGACAGGCGGACCGCGGCATTCGTACCCCGCACCACATACGCGACGACGCCGTGAACTTGGAGATTCCTCGGAACCAGGCCCCTCACCGCCATTGCACGGCGAGGTAATTGCCGTCGCGGTTGCCAGCGTTCTGCCAAGAGAAATTCGGCGACCCGAGAATGGCCGCGACTCTTGATGAGTTGATGGCCCCTTTCCGAAGACGCCCTCCGACCCCTTGGCACCATAATAACCCGTCTCTCCCGATGCGCCTAGCAATTTCGCCGATTATTCTTCGTTTCCCATGCGCGGCGTCCCAGATTCGGGCGCTCATTCGGCCCGCCCGCGCCACGCGAAATGCCAAGCGCTTGACACGACCTGCCGTCCGCTGGAGAGCGTTCGCACGCCGACGCGCAATCGGACCTGCGCCGCGCGTCGCCGCTCAGGCAACGCCCGAGTCCACCGGAACTGGTTCCCTGCTCATCGTGTTCCCGTCTGCCAGATGGGCGCGGCGGATCAAATTGGCGTACGCGCCGATCAACACGAACAACGCACCACCCACGTAATACGGCCAGGAAGCTCCGACATAGGTGAAGAGGAACCCGCCCATGGGCGGAGAAAGGGCGCGGGCCAGCGAACCGATGCTCTGAAACAGCCCCAGCGTCGAGCCTTGGCGCTCGCTGTCTGCGTAACGCGAAATCAGGGCATGCAGCGATGGGTTCGTCAAACCCACTCCCAACGCCACCGGCAGCCAACCGAGTAAGAGCAACGGCCAGGCCACCGTCGGCGGTAACCCCCGTCCGACCTGGGAAATCATCAGGAACCCCGCGGCTGAAAAGAACGGCCCCACGGCAATGAGCTTCACTTCGCCGTATCGGCGAACCAACGGAGCGATCAATCCACCCTGCACAATAACCATCGTGATGCCCACATAGGCGAACGCCAGCCCCGTGCCCGTTTCCCGCAGATTCAGTTGCTGCGCACACAGATACACAAACGTCGCTTCCAGCAGCACGAGCGCATAAGTGGCCGCGAAATAGAGTGCGAACAACTCGCCGATGCGTGGATGTCGCAACACGCTCCAGCGTACGGCCACCGGTGCCGAAACCGTCGTTCCGCTCGTTCTCCCGCGCGGACGGGACTCCGGCAGGTAACGGGCGATCAGCACGAACGCCGCTGCCGACACCACGGCCGCGCCGAACGCCGGCCACGAGGTGCCGGTTTGCGGACCGCTCACGGCGCTGCCCACCAGTGCCAGCAGCGCCCCCAGCGCCGGCCCGACGACAAAGCCGACGCCGAAGGCGGCACCGAACAGACCCATCCCGCGCGCGCGTTGGTCCGGCGGTGTCACGTCGGCGATGTAGGCTTGTGCCGTCGCGATGTTCGCACCAGTCATTCCGTCGAGTATTCGCGCAACAAACAGCAACGGCAGCGAGTGCGCCAGGTCTGCGATACCCAGCAACAAGTGCGCCAAAACGCTGCCCAGCACGCTGATCAGCAGCACCGGACGCCGGCCGATGCGATCCGACCAGCGCCCGAGAATCGGATTGAAAATGAGTTGCATCAGCGCATAAGCGCCGACCAGCAAACCGAATGTCAGGCCACTGGCACCGAGCCGCTCCGCGTACACCGCCTGAAGCGGAATGATCAGGCCAAAGCCGATCAGATCGACGAACGTGACCAGCAGAATGATGGTGAGCGGACTGAACGTCATGGTTCGTGCCGTCGGCCGCCGCATGTTGATTCGGGCGGTGGTTTTCTCGCGCGGCCGATCCGGAAGCGTACCGCCAGGCATACGCAAAGCCCAACCGTCGATCGTGCATCCTGTGCAGTCCGTACAAATCTTCCGCTCATGCTGCCGGACTTTCCCTGGAGAAGAATGACCCGGTGGCCCGCGACCGGGGCGCCAGACGGGCCGCCGTGTTCGCTCTACACTGCAATTTCCGCGTTCTCCATGTAGGCCGATAATTTGCGGATTCGGCTCTTTAGACCCGCTTGACAGCATTGCCGTGGCTGATAGGATACGCTGCTCGCTACAGCCCATCGGGTTGCCGCGGGAAGCTCTTTGACAAGTGAACAGGTTTGTCGTCGAGAGGGTGTGAAGGCCCGCGTGGAACGTCGATGTTCGCGGGGTGCCTTACGACCCGTCGCCGTTGGTTCCAGTCGGTACCAGCGGCCGGGGCAGAGTTAGTTGGCGTCCAGCCAGGGCGCCGGCGTCTCTCACTCTTTCGACGTAAGAAGTGAGAGCCTACGTTTTGTTCAAAGCGCTCGGTGTGTGGTGCGGGTTTCGATCCGTCGCGACACGTCGGGTGTCTGAGCGAATAAAAAAGTGAAGAGTTTGATCCTGGCTCAGAACGAACGCTGGCGGCGTGGCTAAGGCATGCAAGTCGAGCGATCCTTTCCAACGGGTAACTGGAGGATTGGATAGCGGCGAACGGGTGAGGAATACATGGACAACGTACCCCGGACACAGGGATAGCGGCGGGGGCAACCCCTTTGCGAAAGTGCCGGTAATACCTGATGACCCCGATAGTCCGCATGGACCGTCGGGCAAAGGTCCGCCGGTCCGGGATCGGTTCATGTCCTATCAGCTAGTTGGTGAGGTAACGGCTCACCAAGGCTTCGACGGGTATCGGGCGTGAGAGCGTGACCCGACACATCGGAACTGAGACACTGTCCGGACACCTACGGGTGGCTGCAGCAACGAATATTCCGCAATGGGCGCAAGCCTG
>CAZMVD010000090.1:0-16925 GCA_964569425.1 uncultured Phycisphaeraceae bacterium | reverse complement strand
CCGTGCGCGAGGGCTTGGGCGACTTCGCCGCGCCGGAAGTCTCTGACTCGGCCCCCAAAACCGAGTCGATCCGGAACGGCTCCGGCATGTTAACGCTGCGTTCCGACAGGAACCGTTCCAAATCGCACACACGGTACCGCACCTTCTTCCCCACCCGAACGAAAGGTAGCGAATACTGCTTGCTGGACGCCCACGCCGCGAGGGTTTGCGGGCGAAGACCAAGTAGTGCTGCCGCCTGTTGCCTTGTAACCAGGGTGCTCCCGTTCTGTCCTTCCATCGCATGTGCTCCTTTGGGCCAATGCCTGTCATGGTTGGGCGTGCAAACGAGACCATCCTCGTTTGCGCCGATGACAAACGTGCCACGTTCACACTGGTTTACCAGCTTGCCCGGTTGTTGACGACATCGGCTCTGCCGAATCTTGCAGGCAGCCGCGCTCGGCGAAGGACGCGATGTATTGGATCGGGGGTCATTGATCGTCCTCCGCGGGAACCGGCTGCCGATCGTCCAGTCGCTCCGCCATGGCGTCGGCGCGGGCGTCGAAGTCGTCGTCGATGGGCGGGTCGTCAAAGGTAGAAAGTAAGGGCGCCGGATCGTTCGGATCGTTCGGATCGGTTTTTGACCGCGCCAGTGCGGTTTTTGGCGAATAGGGATCGTTCGGGGGATCGTTCGGATCGTTCGGGGATCGTTCGCACTGACTGGCGTTTTCGGTGTCAAAAAGCCGGTTTTCCGGTTCAGCGGACGGTCCGAACGATGCGGACGATGTTTTACCCTTACTCTCTATGCGGATGATCTTTGCCCGCGTGTCCGGGTCGCGCTCCGTCGTAATGCTGACTCCGGTCTCTCTCAGGTTCGGCGCGATCCGGCGCAGGTGACCGGACAGGGTGTTCGCTTTCTTCGGCCAGCCCTGTGGATAGACCGTCGAGCCGGAGCCGGTCCGGGGGAGTCGGCTGTTGAGCGTTTCCAATAGTTCGCTGGCCGTGCCCGACCACCCGCCGAGCGATTTGACCAGTGCCCGAACCGCTGCGCCGATGACGGATGCCTCAATCGCCAACTCGTGCGCCGCCGCCCGGTTGCCGACATACGCCTCCATGAACGCGCCGGGCTTCCAAGGGAGCGCCGGTTCGGCTGCCACGACCCACCGGGCAAAGTCGGCCATGCGGGGAAGCCGGTCCAGCTTCACGGCTTCCATCCGGCCCATCGCGCACGACACCGCGTCCAGGAGCGCGCCGAGAATCCGCGGGTGCGCGGCGCGGAACGACGCGGCTATCTCTTTGTCCAGCCGTCGTTTGGTCTCGTGGATCGTCGGAAGCGCAACCGTCAATGCTCTGTCGAGCAGGTCGCTGCGCGTTGCCAACTCGCTGATTCCATTCACCACGATGGGGCGCGTCACGTTGAAGAGCGCCTCGTCGAAATTGGTATACAGGTGTCGCGTGCCGAATCCGCCGCCGGTGGAAATCCGGCAGAGCGCATCTGAAAGCCAGTCCTGAACACCGCTCAGATTGTCAAGGTTGATGACGCGACCATTGTTTGCCGCGATAGCTAAGTCCTGTTCGTCGCGTGGCGCACTCCGCAGGGGCACTTCGTTCGGGTCGATGACACTGCGCAACAGCCGCGCCATCGCAGACTTAGCGGCGCCCTGTTCACCATTGAGGCAGAGAAGCGGATACGGGCCGCAGGGCGATACGGCGCCCATCAACCAAGAAGCAATGAGAATCCAATTACCATCGGTTCCGACGTTCAACAGGTCGCGCAGCTCATTCAGTGATCCGCCAGGTTCCGGCGCCGGTAACGGCAGCATTCCGGCAGCGCGTCGGAACTTCACCGGTGGGTCGGCTATGACACTCCATCCGTTCGGGGTAACGCGAACCGCACGCCACGTTGAGTCGGCCAAGTCGAGATAGACGGCGCCGTCATGCTCAGCTACCCGAACATGGGCGGAATGTTCTTTGCCCTTGAAGTGTGCAACCGCCTCGATGGTCGCTATCGCATCCTGTGTCGCCTGCGACGAGGGGCCGCGATTGCAGTTAAGAAAGAACAGACCGGTCAACCAGCGCCGAAATTGTTTCGACCTGGTGGGCCAATGTTCGGAATGCTCGTTGATCGGCGTGGAAGCGTAGCAGTCGCCCGCGGGTGTGTGCCACAGTTCGGCACCCGACGCCAGGCAGAGCCGCGTCATAATGAACGCCATCGACTCTTTTTTCTTGCCGTCGCCGCCGTCGTCCATCTGTTCGTCGTCGCCTTCGTCGTCGATCGCCTCGGCAGCTTCGATCGCCTGTTGAACGTCCGCCTCGACGCGCTCCAACTCCACCACCACAGCGCCGATATCAGGCTGTGAATCAGGCCACAGTCGCGCGTCCGCCGCCCACAATTCGGCCAGCTTCCGGCGCTGGTGCCCATTGCCAAGCTGGAGCCGTTCACTTGTGACAATGGTTCCGTTGACGGAGGCGCGGACGATGATCGTTGATGCGCCCTTCAGTTCTGCGCTAACATCGAAGGGCAGCTTAGACATGGACCACCGCCTTTCTCGCGGTCCGCACGCTGCGCCGCTTGCTTGGCCGTTTCGGCAAGGTTACGCGCTGAAATCGGCGCTTGTGCTCCTTGACCATCCGCCGCGCGATGCTGTCGATGCTCTCCACGCCGCCTAAGACGCGTTCCGCCTCGGCGAGTAACTCCTGCGCCCGCAACCGCCGCCGGTGAGCCTCGACAATGTCCCTCGCCCAAACGTCCAGACCGGTTGACGTGATTTCCAAAAAGTAGAGCCGGGTCAGTCTGCTTCCGTCTTGATTGTGCGGAGTCGCATAGGCTACTGCCGGATGTTCCGGGATCGGGTGCCCGAACGTCGCGTTGAGTTGGCGTAGTTGGTCTAGGGTGACCAGCTTCGAGCCGCATTCGGCGGCGCAGGTCGCCACGTCGAAACAAAAGCGGGTGTCGGAATAGATGAACGCCTCGCGCGTCAGTTCGTTCCGCTCCGCAGCCGCGACGGCGCGACCGGGGTATTGGAGCGCGGCCGACACGAAGCGCTCCTCCGCTTCCCGGCATTCGGCGGGGAAAAGCAGGACGGCCTCGGCCAGGTTGCCGGTTTCCCTGCGGGGATTTTCTGCTATAGTGGGCATGTACAGTTTTCTCCTTTGCCGCGCGGGGTTGCAGCCCAAAACGCGCGGCATTTTTTTCAGTTGGAGGGGATTCCGCGCGCCGCCAATTCGCGCTTCGCTGCTTCGATCTGTTTCCTTCTCATCGCCGACGTGGGGCGAGGCACCTCCAGGTCCGGCAGGCGCTGCGTTTCGCGCTGGGCGTCGAAGAACCGGGCGTCGGCGTCGGCCACGCTCTTGAAGAACTGGTCGAGGGCCTCGGGGGGAACAAAGATGCGCGCGCCACACCGCCGGTGTTCGAGCTTTACTCGGCTCCCATCGCGGGCAATGATGCCTTTTCTGGCCCATCGCCACACCGTCGCGCTGTTGGGACGGCCTGGAACCCGCTTCGCGGCTTCGGAAAGAGTAATGAAATCTTGCATAGACAGTCTCCTTATGTTGGACTGTCCGTCAGTTTGCGAACTTTGCGGCGGGCCGTAAGGTACGAGGAAGGTACGAGGAAGGTACGAGGAAGGTGCGTTGCGTTACCGCATTCGATATCCTTTTCCACCCTTTCCGGGCGCGATGATGAGCTTCCTTATGGGGGCAGGTAACTCCCGATGGACAAGAAAAGCCCTGCGACCCAAGGTGGTTTTCTCCAGCTTTCTTGCGAGTATCGGCTTGCCTTCAGCCGCCTTGAGTGCGGTCAATAATTCGATCTGCGCGACTCCATGGATCGGGTATTCGCGCCCGTCAAGTTTGGCAAGACTGTCAGATTCAGCGTGCTTTTCAAGCTCTAGCCTTTTCCACCCAGGAATTGGTGCCGATTGGGTATTCGCAAGGCTCGCGAACGAGTGAACCCGGTCCAGCAGTTCAAACCCACGGGGTGTCAACTTGAAATGATGATGCGAGTCGAAGTCGAGCAAAGCGACCGCCCTGACTCGCGACGGCAAGAGACTCAAAAAACCGTTCAGGCGTCGGTCGTCCCGTTCCCGAAGCACACGCCTGCGCTCACGATCGCGCCGTAACGCAAAAACGTACCGTCCCACAAACCTCAATTCGGCGGTCTCGCCGCTCGAAGTCAAGTACTGACACCCGCAAAGGCGACCTCCGGTATGCCAAACCGGCAACTTGAGCGGTCCCCTTGAGCACTCAATATAACCCGCCTGTTCCAATTCGTCGTTTCCATGGGGAATCGTCGTCGTATGGTCCGGCAGCTTGTCCAGGTCCGCCCATGCGAGGAGCAGCGGAACACCGTTAGGCATGGTTTGCGATCCGCAAAAAAATCGTCGTGCCCAATGTTCTTCGTGATGGTGAAGCCCTTCACCTGATAGAACTTGAGCGCCGCGAGAAAACCGTAGCGCCAATCGTCCGATGGAAATGGCAGTGCAGAATTGAGGATGACCGCCTGGGGCGAGCGCGCTTGTACATTGGAAGTTCGTGTCGACTTCCGCCTTTTCTTCTTCTTGGACTCGCGATGATTGGTCTTTGCCATGGCGCACTATCCTCCATTGGGCCGCCGCCCACCGGGCGCGCCGGACAGTGCAAAGCACGCCCGATGGACAGCGTTCGGCGGGGATCAGCCGCCTACCCTCAACAGGAATTGAACCACACGAGCACGCCAACTTCAAGCCCCATATTGCAGACAACATGCGCAGATTCACGGGGAGTGCATCACGAGAGAGAGGGAGTTAAGTTGATGGAACCACGCGGCGCAAGGGGTGGGGCGTGGAAACATTCTGCGCCGACGCGATGGGACCCAAAGCCAGTGTCACGCGCTGGCACTTTCGACCCGCGCCCAAACGCCACGAAAACCAGCCGAAAACGCCCGACAAACTCCACGCCCGCGCGTGCCACGCGCTGGCATCGCGGGAATGGCGATTTTTCTTTCACCGACCGGTGAAAGAATTTTTTCGTGCCAATTGCTTGACACCGGGCAGAGTGTGTGTCATACTAGGTTTGTCGTTTTGATAAGTGTGCCCGCGATGCTGGTAACATCCGGGCACGTGGCCACTATCTTGTAAGGAGATAGCAGCGATGACAAGTCTATCGGTTTCACCACGCCCCAGCAACGCCAGTAGCGACAAGGCGAAAGAGTTACGCCAGCGCATCGACGCACGTATCGACGCGCTGGCGCACGCGGTCGATGACGTGCTTGCGTCCGACACGTTCAAGCAATTCCTGGACGTTCAAGCGCGTTTTCACCGCTATTCCTGGCACAATTCCATGCTGATTCTGTGCCAATGCCCGAACGCCACGCGCGTGGCCGGTTTCAAGACGTGGCAAACCATGGGGCGCCACGTCCGCAAGGGCGAGCG
Organism: uncultured Phycisphaeraceae bacterium; assembly: GCA_964569425.1. GTDB lineage: Bacteria > Planctomycetota > Phycisphaerae > UBA1845 > UBA1845 > JACQXM01. Next base: position 11,538 of record CAZMVD010000090.1, on the reverse strand, counting down.
CGGCATTATGATTTTCGCCCCGCGCCCCTGGACGCGCGAAGTCGAGCGCGACAACGGCGCCAGCGAAACCGAATCGGGCATTTACTTTCGCCCCGTCTATGTTTTTGACGTGGCGCAAACCGACGGCGCCGCACTGCCCGAATTCGACGTGCCCGATATCGCTTCCGATGCCGCGGCGTTGCTGGGTGCACTCGAGCGCGTCACGTCCAAGCGCGGCCTTACCCTGAAGACCGACAATGACGCGGACTACGGTTACGCCACGGCCGACGGTGTTATCGCGTTGAACGATACGCGCACCACCGGGCAGCGCGCCAAGACTCTCGCCCATGAATTGGCGCACCAGGCGATGCACTTCGACCGCGGCACACTCAAGGCGCTGGGCATCGAATGCGAAACCAGGGAATTAGAAGCGGAAGCGGTCGCCTACGTGGTGTGCACGCACTTCGGGCTTGAATGCGATATTCGCTGCGCGCGTTACATCGCGGTTTGGGACGGTGACGGCAAGGCGCTCCGGGCGAGCATGGAGCGCATCCGCGCCTTCCGTGCCATGCGGGCGTTGCGGCTTGCGGGCATGGTCACCGATGCGGGCGTATCGGGCGGTAAGCCCCTGGCGCAGCGTCCTGGCGGCGGCGAATTGCTGGCCATGCTCCGGCAGCGGCGAAGGCCGGTGCCGGGATAATTGTTCGATCGAACCTAACTCCATGTCCCGGGAACAACACGCTCGGCGGGGCGAAACGTCAATGGGGCCGCGGCGGGTGGCGCCGCGGAAAGCGCTTGGAGCGTGCGTCGATGACCGCCCCGGGTTATGCTTCAATGGGGCCGCGACGAATCCGTCGCGGAAATCGGATGTTATGCCTCGCCCTCGCCGAACGTGATGTTTCCAGGGTTTACATCGAACAGGTGGATGCCGTACTGCCCGCGCAACGCCGCCAGCGCCATCTGAACCCGTTCCCAGCGATCGTCGCCGAATTGTTCCCGTTTGTCTTCGTGCCATTGTTCGAGCACCTCGTCGGGGAAGTCGGGCGGCGCGTCGAGGTACGCGTCGGCGAAATCGAGAAGGTACGGTTTGCTGACGATTGTCATCTCGATTGCCAATAGTTCGTTGTCCTATGCGATTAGCTGCGGTACGCTGTGCCCGTAAATATCGATCACCTCATGCTCGCGGTGACGCTGATAGACGGCCAGCTCGCGTGCGTACATGTCCGGCCGTTGAAACACCTTGACAGCGGTCGCTTTGCCGGCTGGATAGCGAGTCGAGAATACGGTACCATCCTTTCCGTCGCCGAGTTGCCGGTCGAGTTCCAACCTGCGCCGCTCGACGTATAGGGAAGCGCGTTGACCGATGTCATCGGACAATCCTGACAAGTCGGGAACTCCCTCTCGCGGACACTCGGCGGACGTTCGCATCGAGTTGCGCGTGAACGGACAACGAATTCCGGTGGCGCAAACCGGGCGCGAACGGCTGATCCTCGAGAAGCCGCACGCCTTGGCTGGCGGTACCGCCGAGGTTGTCATGTCCATCGACGGTCACGAGCGGCGTTGGCACGTCTCCCTGCGCCCGGAGCCCAAGCCAAGCCGGATCGTTCCCTTTGACGATCCACAGTAAACTTACCCGTAGTAGGAGAGAATGTCAAGTTTATAACTCGGGGAGGTCAAAGGAGGGGTATCGCATTCACGGGCAACGCCGTCTATAATGACGGAGGTGCCCAATGCGCGACTGGCCCGAACTCGTATCGTTGCAACCCCGATTCCGACGAATCGCCCGCGGCGATGAGGATATCGTGCAGGCGACCAACCTCAAACTGCTCGAACACCGCCAGAGGATCCGCAATCTTGGCGCGTACGGCTCCTGCGTTGCCAAGCGGATCGCGATTGACGAAGGGCGACGCTCAAGCCTCCAAGCCGTCCCTCTTACGGAGGAAGTGCCGGATCGAGGACCGACACCGCTGGAGGCCGTGTGCAAGGCGGAGGTGCATCAGAGGATGTGCGAGGCGATCCTGGCCCTGCCGCCGCGGCAGCGCGAGTCGATCGAGAATCCTCGTGGGCGTGCCAACCACTCGAGTCGCTGCAAGGCGAAGCGTGCTCTGCGGAGGCGACTGGAGGCGATTGACCCGCGGGGTCGCACGAAAATGGGTTGACGCTACGGATGCGTTAGCGTATTGTTTGGTTGTTACATAGGTTTCGATACATGAAGCGCATGCACGATTACGCGGGCGGATTCCAGGCCTTCGCTCGACCATGGGCCATTCGGGAATAGCAAGGTGGCGATGGAGGTCGGACGTTGACAAACGGATCTTTCTCTCAGTTGTTCGAAACTCTAACCGGCCACGGTCCCTTTCCGTGGCAGGAAGCGCTGTATCAGGGATTCACATCCGATGATGCGGACAAATTTCCGCGGTCCTGCAACATCCCAACGGGATTGGGGAAGACAAGCGTCGTGGCCGTCTGGCTCATCGCGCTGGCCACTCGTCCCCACAAGATGCCGCGTCGCCTTGTTTACGTCGTGAATCGGCGCACGGTTGTCGATCAGACTACGAATGAGGTCGAGAGGCTGCGGGAGAACCTCGCCGCCAAGCCCGAGTTGGCCGGACTGCGCGATGCGCTGAGCACGCTAATTGCCACCGAGCCCAAGAACAGCCAGTCGGTTCTCGCCATCAGCACGCTTCGCGGCCAGTACGCCGACAACCGCGAGTGGTCCGCCGATCCTTCGCGCCCCGCGGTGATATGCGGTACGGTGGACATGATCGGTTCGCGCTTGCTTTTCAGTGGTTATGGCGTTGGTTTCAGGGCGCGTCCGCTGCACGCGGGGTTCCTCGGGCAGGATGCGTTGCTCGTACATGACGAGGCACACCTGGAGCCGGCGTTTCAAGAACTGATTGACCGAATCAAGAATGAGCAGTGCCGATGCAACGATTATCCCAATTTCCACGTCATGGAGTTGACGGCAACAACACGCAACGACAAGGGCGGAGCCGCCAGGCAAATAATCACCATTGAAAAAGAGGATCGAGTTCATCCCGTCGTGAAGCAGCGGATTGAGGCGCCGAAGTATCTACGATTCCACGAGGCAAAGGACGATTCCAAGATCGCCGAGGAAATCACCGGCCTTGCGCTGGAGCACCAAGAGAAGGGTGATGACGGTAATCTCAAAGATGCCGCCGTGCTTGTCTTCGTGCGGACACTCGACGATGTAAAAAAGGTCATTGATAAGCTTTCTGACAAGAAATCCGCTGTGGGGGTGGACTGCGTCCAGCAACTCACCGGCACGATGCGCGGTTGGGAACGTGATGCCCTGGCGGATCGTGACCCCGTGTTCATGCGATTCCTGCCGGGAAAGAACCGCAATTCCGACGTGAAGCCCGCCGAAGGCACCGTCTACCTTGTCTGCACTTCTGCCGGCGAGGTCGGCATCGACATTTCCGCCGACCACATGGTGTGCGATCTGACCACGCTGGAGAGCATGATCCAGCGCTTCGGCCGCGTGAACCGATTTGGCGAGCGCAGCGACACGCGAATTGACGTGGTACATCCGGACAACTTTGGCGACAAGGACAAGCTTGCACCCGCCCGAAAGGCCACGCTTGAACTGCTCGGCCGGCTTAATGGCGATGCCAGCCCCAAAGCCGTGAGCGAGCTTGTGGCTTCTCTGAGCGAGGACCAGCGCAAGAGTGCCTTTGCTCCCCCGCCTTCGATTCTGCCCGCCACGGATATTCTCTTCGACGCCTGGTCGCTGACCAGCATCCGCAAGCCCATGCCGGGGCGGCCTCCGGTCGAACCCTATCTGCATGGCATTCGCGACTACGAACCGCCGGAAACGTACGTCGCCTGGCGCGAGGAGGTCGAGGTTATCACCGGCGACCTGCTCGAAAGTCACAAACCTGAAGACCTGCTCGATGACTACCCGCTCAAGCCGCATGAACTGCTGCGGGATCGCAGCGACCGGGTTTTCAAACACCTGGAGTCGCTGGCGAAGCGACACGCCGACAAGCCTGTATGGATCGTGGATGACCGTGAGACCATCAAGGTGACGACGCTGGAGAAACTGGCGGACAAGCAACGAAAGGACCGGATCAATGGGTGCACCATTCTGCTGCCCCCCACCGCGGGCGGACTGGCCGGCGGAATGCTAGATGGCGATTCCAAAGAGGCTGACGACGTGGCCGATGCGGCCCTCGACGGGCAAGTCCGAACATCGCGCGAACGCGGTTGGGATAACGCTCCCATTCCGGGCCACCTTCGGCTGATCCGCACAATCGATACACGACCCGAGGCCGATGACGGAATAACCGACGAGGACATAACCAGTTCCCGGAAGCGGTATTGGCATTGGTACGACCTCCCGCGAGAAGGAGGTCGCACCAGCCTCCGCCCCGTAGCATGGGACAGGCATGTCAATGACGTGACGACCCGTGCGAAACAAATCGTTGCCAGTCTGACGCTTTCGCACGAAATTGGCGACGCCGTTATCCTCGCCGCCAGACTGCACGACCACGGAAAACGGCGAGAGCGGTTTCAGACCGCACTCGGCAACCGCGACTACCCGAACATCATCCTCGCCAAATCCGGACAACGCGGTGGACGTTTTCCCGAACCATTTCGCCACGAGTTCGCCTCCGTGTTTGATGCTCAGAACGATCCCGCGTTTACCGATCTCACCGACGAGATGAAGGACCTCGTTCTGCACCTTATCGCCGCGCACCACGGGCGCGCCCGACCGCACTTTGAGACTGACGAAGCGATTGATCCGGACCGGTCGATAACTGAGGCCGACGCTCTGTCCATTGAATCGCCGCGCCGGTTTGGCCGTCTGCAACGCAAGTACGGACGCTGGGGCCTGGCGTATCTCGAATCGCTGCTTCGCGCCGCCGATTGGGCGGCCAGCGCGAACCCGTCCGAGTACATGGACGATCCGATCCGCCGTGCGACTTGAGGACAGCGCCCCATGAAGAAAGTCAGCCTTCGAAGCGTCATGGAAGTTCTAGACGGCAAGGGTGTGCGGTTCCTGGTCGTCGGGGGGCTGGCAGTGAACGCTCACGGTCTGCTGCGCTTCACGGCCGACGTGGATATCGTTGTGCAACTGGTCCCGGACAACATTCACCGGGCCTTCGCGGCGCTGGCAACGATCGGGTACCGTCCGCTCGTGCCCGTCACGGCCGCCGATTTTGCGGATGCCGCCATCCGCGCCGCGTGGATACGCGACAAGGGAATGCGCGTCCTTCAGTTCCGAAGCGACGAGCACAAGTCCGTCACGGTGGACGTGTTCGTCGCGGAGCCGTTTCCGTTTGATGAGGAGTTCGCGCGGGCCCTGAAGAAGCCGTTGACGGGCGGGATCGTAGTGCCTTTCGTCTCGCTCGAAACGCTGCTGCGGATGAAGGCCGAGGCAGGCCGACCGCGGGACCTCGCCGACATTGCGGAATTGAAACACAGGATGAAGGACCATGAACCCGAAACCTGAGCCGCACCGGCAACCGAAAACCGCCATCGACTGGGAGGCCACGACCTGGGAGGGCAGCCGCCGCCGCCAGTTGGAGCACTGGGCACAGATGCCGCTCGACGACATTTTCGCCGCCCAGGAGGACATGGCCGACTTCGCCCGGGAACTCGGCGGCGACAGTGACGGCGCGGCAGAGCCCGCCCCGGACGACATGCGCGACGGAGAACCCGCATGAGCAGCCCAACGCCGACAATCACCATCCCCGTCGACGTGACCAACCCCGGCCAGTTCTTCGCCTGCTGCGGCCTGCTGGAACTGGCCGACCGACTATGGCCGGAGGCGGAGGGCTGGTTTGCAGATGAGATATTCTGCCTCATAGGCACCCAGTGGATGAACTTCACCGGCCTGATGGATTCAATTGTTCAGGCTCGAGTGTTGAACACGATGACGCCGGTACAAGTCGCCAGGCTGGAAGCACTGTCGTCGATGACAAGAAAGGACCGCGAGAAATCTCCGAACCTGGAGGGTGAGAAGAAAGTGCTTGAAGCCCTTCGTCGTGAAGCACCGATTGTGCTTGACGGCAAGGCCCACCTTCGCATCGATTGGTTCGGCGACGATTCCGCAGGTGGGGCACGTTTCAAGACTTGGGCTGGACAGCAATCTGTGCTCAATATCACACAGGCGATGCACACCGGATTGGCGTCGATTCCCGATTTATGCGAGTCAACCGTTTGGAGCAACGCACGTGCCATCGGCGTGCCGTTCAATTTCGATTCGGACCTTGGCGGGCAAGGTTCCGCGCTCGACATCGGATTCAGCTTCGACCCACTCGCCGGCAATGAGGCCACGCGTATCGAAGGCTCCTGCAAACCGGCATTAGAGCTTCTGTGCTTCGTCGGCCTTCAGCGATTCCGGCCGCGCGAAGTGAAGGGTGAAAACCGCTTTGTTTACACTGCGTGGAATCAGCCGTTACCGCCCAGCGTCGCCGCGGCGGCCGCCTGTCAATCCATTCAACTGTCGGCAGCGCGGAGCTACGAGTTCCGACTTCTGTACCGAACCAAGTACCTCAAGAGTTTCTTGCCCGCACAACCATTTCAAGGAGAACGCGATGAGTGATTTGAATAAGTACGACAAATGGCTGAACACCGATGCCGCTGCCGCGATTGTCATCCGTGAGCCGCTGGTGCCCGTCGAAGGTGTCGACGGCGTCATCTTCCCCGCGACCTACGCCGCCGCCGAGGACAAGAAGATTTTTCCGGGCGGATACAACATCGACCCGCCGGAAGGCGAGAAGAACGTCTGCCTCGTCGACAGCGTCGGCTCGCAGGCCAATCGCATCGAACCGCTGTTTGCCAAGCCCGAGTATGCCGACCTCGTTCCACAGATCATCATCACCGCCGGCGAGAAATCAGTGAACCTTCTCGAAGCCGGTCATCGGGCGGGCGATGCGATCGTCCGCTGCACGCAGCTTCAGAAGAAACTACAGGACGCATTCAAAGCAGTTCTCAAGGGCAACGCACTGGATATGGCAAAGGTTGCACCCACCTCGCTAGTCTTTGGTGTGTGGGATTCGCGTGACACACAGGCCAAGCTCCCGCGACTCGTCGCCTCCACTATCCGGGCTTTCGACGTGCAGAAGCTCACGCGATCTGCCCAGTTTAATCCATCCGCCGACTACATCGGGCTGGGTCTTCTCGAAGACACGACAGACAAGAAAGTCAAAGACGCTTACGCCGAACGCGGCTTCATTCACGTTCCTGCAACTGGTTCGCACGGCGGCGTGATCGCCAAAGGCGGCATTCGACGCGATGTCACCTTCAGCCTGGCCGCTCTGCGGTTACTTTCGGCCGGAGATGATGACGCCCAGACGCTCGCACTGCGGCGTTACGTTCTCGGCCTGTCGCTCGTCGTCCTGACCGCGCCGGCGCAATCGTATCTTCGCCAGGGCTGCAATCTCGTCCCCGACATCGACCACCCGCGAACGGTCAAACTCGTTCATGCCGACGGAAAACGCGAGGATATGAGCATCACCCACGACCAGGCCTTTGCCTTCGCAAAGAACGCAGCCGAGAAGTTCGTCGTAGGGGAATCGAAGACCGTCACTTTCGATCCCGATCTCGCCAGGAAGGACGTCGCCGGCGAAGGCGACGTCAAGCGGACTCGTAAAGGCAAAGCCAAGAATGCCGAGCCGAAGCCGGAGGATAGGTAATGAACTCGATCCTCTGCATCTCCATTCGATTCATTCAGCCCATCCCGCTCTTTCACGGCCGCGGCGACGCCGACGTGCCCGAATGGCCGCCATCCCCCATGCGCATGTTTCAGGCGCTGCTCAATGCCGCGAGCTTGCGTGCCCGTGGTCGTCCGCTCTCGCCCGAAGTTCGGCAGGCATTGCAGGCGATGGAAGTGTTGCGGCCACATGTCATCGCGCCGCGCGCCACCGTTAGCGACGTCGGCTACCGCACGTATGTCCCGCACAACCAGGCCGATCTCGTCACCGCCGCATGGCATCGCGGGAATCTCGATGCCAGCATCGCCGAATATCGAATGGAGAAGGACTTCCGACCCATGCGCATCGAGACGCTCGGCGACGATCTGCCGACAGTGCATTACTTTTATCCGCTCGATGCGACAACGCTCGATGCTGATGAACTGCTCCGCGCCATTCGCCCGTCCGTTCGCGCGGTCACGCACCTGGGCTGGGGCATTGATCTGGTCATCGGCGACGCCACGCTGATCGATCGGTTCTCTCTGCAACCATCGGGCGAATGGTGGCTGCCGTCCGCGCGAGCAGGACGACGACTGCGCGTCCACCGCAACGGCTCACTCGACGCGCTCACGAAACGCTACGACCATTTCCTCAATCGCCTGCAAGATGGCTGGACACCGGTTCCACCATTCACCGACAAGGATGTCGATCAAGTGCGTTACCGCCGCGACACCGATCCGCTGCCGCTTCCCCACGCCGTGTTCAAGCTTCTCGACGTCAACGGTGATACTTTCCGCTACCCTCACGCCAAACTCATCCACATTGCCGGCATGGTGCGGCACCTGGCCATCGAGGCCATGAAGAAGGACCCCCCGCGCGGCGTGGACGACGAATGGGTTGATTCCTACGTTGCCGGGCATCGCAAGGGCACCAAGACAGACCTGAAAACGGAAGACCAGTGCCTCAATGACGCGGATGAAAGCCGTGAGGCGTTCACGGGCAGCGAAAGGCATCGTCAATTGTCGTATCTCCCGCTGCCTTCCGTCGGGCACGAGCATACCGATCCGGGCGTGCGGCGGGTGATGATTGCCGCGCCGGTCGGTGACGACGCCTGGCTCGATCACGTCGCTAGGCGGCTGAGTGGTCAACAGCTCGAACCGGTCCGCGGCGACGAGTTTCCGGGCGATCAGCCGATTCTTGTGCCCCTCCCGCGCTCCGGTGACGGCGTGACCCGCTGCTATACCGCCGAGTCCAACGTTTGGTGCAGTTTCACGCCCGTCATCCTCCCCGGTCACGGCGACCACAAGCCCGAAAAGATACGGACGCTCATCGAGCGCGCGTTAATGCAAGCCGGCATCGACCAGCCGTGCGATTTCGAATGGTCCGCGTTCTCACGCTTTCGCAAGTCGTACTCCGCGCACAAGTACGATAAAGACAAGCGCCCGCAGGGCTACATCCGCCCCGGCTACTTGCTGAGCCAGACCGCGGTGCACTTAACGTTGCGGTTCAAGGACGGGCTCAAATTCCCCGGCCCCCTCGCCCTCGGCGCCGGGCGTCATTGTGGGCTGGGCCTCCTGGCCGCCGCAAAGGAATCCTGACGATTGGGCGTGAAGTCGCCCCTTTAGGCTGCCGATCTTTGACAAGTAAATAGCGTCGCCCCTTGGGGCCTTGAGATCATGCCCACGCCGCTCCCCAATGCTCCCCGGGAGGGGGACGAAGCGGACCGGCTTCCCGTGCGCATGCTCAACGAGTTCGCATATTGCCCGCGGCTTTTTCACCTCATGCACGTCGAGGGCCGCTGGGCCGAAAACGTCTACACCGTCGAGGGTAAGGCCGCCCATCGCCGCGTCGACCAGCTAGACCACGTCCTGCCCGACGCCCACGGCATCGCCCCCGCCGCGGACGTATCGGACCAGGAAGGGGCGGAGGAAACCGCCGACGGCGCAGCAGAGTCGGCCGCGGCCGTGCCGACGGTCGCTACGGCGCCGGCGAAAAAACGGGCCAAAGCCACCGCCCCGCGCGGCGACGGCGACGAACCACCGGTCATATCCCGGTCCGTCCCGTTGGACAGCCAACGTCTCGGCCTCACCGCCAAGCTGGACCTTGTGTCTACCGCGCCCGGTCCCGACGGCGTGCCCGAGGCCGTGCCCGTCGAAACCAAGCGCGGCCGCGTGCCCGACAACCCCGAGCGATCCTATGAGCCGGAGCGGGTGCAGCTCATGGCCCAGGGGCTACTGCTCCGCGAGCACGGCTATCGGTGCGATCATGGTGTGCTCTATTTCACCGGTTCGCGCACCCGCGTGGACGTGCCCTTCACGCCAGAGTTGGAAGCGCGTACGCTCGCGTTGATCGAGCAAGCCCGCCGCGCCACCGGCCGCTGCGATCTGCCGCCCCCGCTCGACGACAGCCCGAAGTGCAACGGCTGTTCCTTGAACGCCATTTGTCTGCCGGACGAAACACTGGCCCTTCGCCAGGTTTCGCCCGACGCGATCGCCCCCGATGTTCGCCGGTTGTATCCCCTGCGCGACGACGCCCTGCCCTTCTACGTTCAGGAACAGGGCGCCTTCGTCGGCAAGACCGGTGAATCCCTCGTGGTCCGCAAGGAAAAGGAGGAATTGGGCCGGGCTCGGCTCAAGGACATCAGCCACCTGGTGCTCTGCGGCAACATCGCCATCAGCGCTCAAACGGTGCACTTGCTGTGCGAAGCCGGAATCCCCATCGTTCACTTATCGAGCGGCCACTGGTTCTACGGCATCACGCACGGAATCAACCTGCGCAATGCGTTCGACCGCGCCGCCCAGTTCGCCACCGCCGCGCAGCCCGATCGGTGCCTGGCGCTGGCGAAGGAACTGGTCGCCACCAAGGGGCTGAATCAGCGCACCATGCTCCGCCGCAACGCTTCGCCGCCGGCCGGGGTGCTGGCGGATATGAGCGACCTGGTGACGCGCGTGCCTGTGGCTGCCGGCCTCGATCAACTGCTCGGCCTGGAGGGCAACCTGGCCGCGCATTACTTTCGCTGCTTCGGCGACATGCTCAAGCCGCGCGACTTTACCGGTCAATGGGATTTCACGACGCGCAACCGCCGCCCCCCAAGAGACCCCGTCAACGCCATGCTCTCTTTCGTCTATGCGATGCTGACGAAGGAGTTCACTGTGGCGCTGCTGGCCGACGGTCTTGATCCCTGGTGGGGATTCTACCATCAGCCGCGCCACGGGCGTCCGGGACTGGCGTTGGACCTCATGGAACCCTTCCGGCCGCTGGTGGCCGATTCCGCCGTCGTCACCGCGGTCAACACCGGCATGGTCCGCGCCGCGGACTTCACGCAGTCCGCCGCCGGCTGCATGATGAAGCCCGCGGGGCGCAAGGCGCTGATTCGCGCCTACGAAGCGCGGCTCGATCAACTCGTCACTCACCCGGTGTTCGACTATCAGTGTTCCTGGCGCGCGATGATCCGCCTGCACGCCCGGTTGTTCAGCCGCTGGCTCCGCGGCGACGTGCCGCGCTACGCCAGCATTACCACTCGTTGACATGAGCACCCGCCGTCAATACCTGATCGCCTACGACATAAGCGATGACAAGCGGCGGACACGCATCTTCACCACGTTAATGGGCCAGGGAGACCACGTGCAATTCAGCGTGTTTCTCTGCGCCCTCAACCCGCGGGAGCTGGCCTCGCTTCGCGCCCGGCTGGCGGAAGTCGTCCATGCCCGCGACGACCAGGTCATCATTGTGGACCTTGGTCAATCGGACGGCGACTACGGTCCGCTACTCGATTGCCTGGGAAAACGGTATAATCCCCCGACGCGGGTACAGGTGATCTGACACTCTCCTGACACCGCGAGCGGTGAAGTGGTCGGCAATGTGCCGCGACCGCTCGAAGCCCTTTTGATGAAAGGAG
>CAZMVD010000089.1:0-16967 GCA_964569425.1 uncultured Phycisphaeraceae bacterium | reverse complement strand
AAACCCTGGAGATCAACCCTTGCTACCTCTTGATTCTCAAGACAGTCGCTCCGTGCCTTTATCGCCATTCCCCCCGCGATTCTCTTGCTTCGGCCCGGCCGCAACCGTGTAATGGGCGCCCGTGCCGCGTTCCTTCGACATCTTCGACCACACTGCGGACATGGGCATCCGGGCGCGTGGGGAGACCCTGGCCGAGGTGCTTTGCGCCGCGAGCGACGGGCTTTATGCGATCATCGGCGAGCTGCGCCCGAGCGTAGCCGGGCAGCCGAAATCGTTCGATCTGACCGGCCACGACCCTGCCATGATCCTGCGTGATTATCTCACCGAGTTGCTTCACCTGTTCGAGCACGATCGCGTTATGGTCACCGCGGTAGAGATCGCCGAGTTTTCCGACCGCCGTCTCCGCGCTCGCGCCGACACCGCCGCGGTCGACTTCCGGGCCAGCGTTCTTTATCACGAAGTGAAGGCGATCACCTATCATGAGCTGGCCGTCTGCGAAGTTCCCGGCGGTTTCGAGGCCACCGTGATCGTGGACATCTGAGGAGAATGCAGAATGGCGAATCTCGAATGGCGAATGAACGTGTGTTCAGCGAATTCCCGGGCTTCGATCAGCGCCGCGCGTGTCTACAAGCAGTCCCCTCGGCCGCCCCCTGCGCCAGTACCGCGCGTGCGCAGTATTGCACCGGAGCCCCCCGTGCGTCCCGGCAGAGACGCTCGCCAATTGCCCAACGTTTCAACGCTGGGGAAACCGCCCCAACCAAATCCCCAGTCTCGGAGGGACGGCTGAACGTTTCATCCGTCCCTCCGGGACTTGGGTGGGGAGGCGCACCACACACCCAGCCATGAATGGCTGGGCTATTTTCGCGCTGTCCCTCCGGGACTCCGCTCCGCGCGGATTCACAAGAGGTCCACCGCCGAATCGCTCGGTCGTCTTCCGTCGCGGGCGCGCGGGCCAACAAGCTGTCCGGTGCCGTCATCGAGCCGCCGCCGACCGGTCCGTGGCTGTCGCGATACAGATGGGGCCGGTGCACGCTCAACCGCGCCAAAGCTGTCGCGGTACTGGCGATTGTCATTCCGCTCCGGTAGATTCGGCGTACTCTTCTGTAAGCATGTGAGGCATCCGACATGACCGAAGCCTACACCGGACCGCTGGAGCGCATTGACGACGTCCGCTGGCGAATTCCCCGGAGCTACAAGCGCGGGATGCTGGTCGACGGCCTCATCTACGCCGATGAGAAGCTGGTGGCAGCGATCAAGCAGGACAAGTCGCCGGAGCAGGTGGCCAATGTCGCCTGCCTGCCGGGCATCGTGAAGTACTCGCTGGCCATGCCCGACATTCACTGGGGGTACGGCTTCTGCATCGGCGGCGTGGCGGCGACCGATCCGGCGCAGGGGGGCGTCATCAGCCCCGGCGGCGTCGGCTACGACATCAACTGCGGCGTCCGGCTGATCCGCACGAACCTCACCGTCGGCGACGTGCAGCCGCGAATCACCCAACTGGTGGACAAGCTGTTCAATACTGTGCCGTGCGGCGTGGGGCGCGGGGGCATTGTCAAGTTCTCCAAGGGCGAGCTGCGCAAGCTCATGGAGGAGGGTTCGTCCTACGTGGTCAAGCGCGGCCTCGGTTGGAATAGCGACCTCGAAGCGACGGAGGCCGGCGGATGCATTCCCGACGCCCGGCCCGACCTTGTATCCGACCGCGCTCTCGACCGCGGCCACGACCAGTGCGGCACGCTCGGCAGCGGCAACCATTTCCTCGAGGTACAGGTAGTCGACCGTGTGGATGACAAAACCGCCGCCGCCGCCATGGGCCTGGCCGAAGGGACCATCACGGTGATGATTCACTCCGGCTCGCGCGGGTTGGGGTACCAAGTGTGCGAGGATGCGCTCAAGACGCTGCACCATGTGCCGGAAAAATACGGCATCGACCTGCCCGATCGGCAACTTGTCTGTGCACCGGTCGAGTCGCCGGAGGGGCAACATTACCTGGGCGCGATGCGCGCCGCGGCCAACTTCGCCTGGTGCAACCGGCAGATCATGACCCACCTCACCCGGCAGGCGTTCGCCGAAGTGTTCGAGCAGCCTGCCGAGCGCCTGGGCATGTCGTTGGTGTACGACGTGGCCCACAACATCGCCAAGATGGAACCCTATGAGGTAGGGGGGCGAACCTGCAAGCTCTGCGTGCACCGCAAGGGCGCGACCCGCGCCTTCCCGCCCGGCCATCCGGAGCTGCCCGACCGCTATCGAGCCATCGGCCAGCCGGTGCTCGTCCCCGGCGACATGGGCCGTGCGAGCTACGTGCTCGTCGGCCAGCCGGGATCGATGGAGCACACCTTCGGCAGCAGTTGCCACGGCGCCGGACGACGCATGTCTCGCGGTGCCGCCATCCGCGCCAGCAAGGGCCGCTCCATTAAGCGGGAACTGGCCGACCGCGGCGTGATCGCCCGTGCCCGCGGCCGCACCGGCTTGGAAGAAGAACAGCCCGATGCCTACAAGGACGTGCTCCAGGTCGTCGACGTCCTGCACACCGCCGCCATCAGCCGCAAGGTCGCGAAACTCCGCCCGATCGGCGTGATCAAAGGTTAGGCCAACGCCAGCAACACGGCTCGTGGTGTGCTGATTCGGCGTCGGCCCAGGAAAGTAGGTCCATTGATGGGGTCATCGTCCGACGCTTGAGCCGATGCTACCGCTTAATCGAACGCAGAAACTCCTGCACTTCCGGGATCGCCCCCTGAAACACAAGGTAGCCGTTGTACGGTTCGCGCGGCGTGATCTCGTCGTTGACCGGCGTGAGCATGATCCGCCGCACCTTGTCGCGGTCGTCGGTCTGGCCCAGCGTCCAGCAAAGTTTCATGTAGGCCGTTTCCGGCAGCATGTTCGACGCCGGCACCACGCCCAGCTCCATGATCTCGCGACCGGTCTCGTACACGTACATCTGCACGAAGCCCCATAGCGTCTGCACGGTCATGAAGACGTGTACGCCGCGCTCCGCGGCGCGGCGCAGCGCCGGATACAACGGCCGGTTCACGTGCCCCAGCCCCGTCCCCGCAATCACGATCCCGCGATAGCCGTAGTCTACCAGCGCGTCGACCATGTTCGGCAGCATGTTGGGATAGTAATAGAGAATCGCCACCCGCTCTTCGAACGCCGGGTTGATCGTCACCTCCCGATCCTTCCGCCGGCGCCGGTAGTCCTCTCGAAACGGCACGATTCGCTGCGGGTCGATCATCGCCAACGGAATATCGCCGATGGTGCGAAACGTCGAGCGATAGCTGGAGTGCATCTTCCGTACCCGCGTCCCCCGGTGCAGCAGGCCGTACTGATCCGACGTCGGCCCGAACATGCACACCATCACCTCGGCGATATCCCCCTCGGCTGCCGCCTTTACGGCGTTGATGAGGTTCACCGCCGCATCCGACGACGGCCGGTCCGACGAGCGTTGCGAACCCACCATCACGATCGGCACCGGCGGGTTCTGCACCATGAAGCTCAGCACCGCGGCGGTGTGGTGCATGGTGTCCGTGCCGTGGCCGATGACGATACCATCGACGCCCGCGGCGATCTCCTCGCCGATCCGCTTGGCCAGCGCGATGTACTGCTCCGGCCCCATGTTCTCGCTGAACACCGCGAACAGCTTCTCGGTGCGGAGGTTGCAATAGTCCGCCAGCTCCGGCACCGAGCCGTACAGTTCGCCGGGAGAAAACGCGGGAATCACCGCCCCGGTGCGGTAGTCCAGCCGGCTGGCGATGGTGCCGCCGGTGCCGATCAGCGTTACATTCGGCTTGGCCGGACTGCACGGGAATTGCTTTTCGGGGATGTGGTAATGTGCTTCGCGCCGCCCGCGCACCGCGATGGACTTCACCGTCTCCGCTGCGATGCCCACGTTGTAGCCGCTGCTCATCTTGAGCACGATGTGCCGCTCGTCCGCCGTTTCCGAGCGCGGCAGCACCAGACCCTGAAACGCGCCGTGCGTGGCGTCGATGTCCACCTCGCTCCACACCGACACGCCGAAGCGCTCCAGCACCGCGCGGCAGGTGCCGCGATAACCCGGAAGCACCTGATCGCTCACGGCGCGGTCCCTCCGGCGGCGGCGGTGGCCGGTCGAGCCGAGACCCCGGCGAGCGCACTCTCGACCGATCTGGCCAGCGCCGACCCGGAAACTCGACCGCGCAGCGTGCGCATCAGCAACCCCATGGTAAAACGACGGCGTGTCGCCTCGTCCGGAAACACACCCCCGGCACTCTCGCGAACCGCCGCCGTCACCCGCGCCGCCAATTCGTCGTCGCGCACCGCCTCATCACCGTGCCACGCCGCCAGCACCGTTTCCACCGTCGGCCGCGGATCCGGCCGGTCGCGCAGCGCCGTCAAGAACCTGCGAAGCAGTGGAAGCACCCCCTCGCGCGCCAATCGCCCCGCGGCGTACGCTTCGAACAGCGTACTAAGTTCCTCGTCGGAGATGTCTTCTACCGGTAGCCCCGCGCGGCGAAGTCGTTTGATCCCCTCGATCAGAATGACGGCCGCCAGTACCGGGGAGACGCCTCGTTCACCGACCGCGCGGTCGAAGACCCCCCAGCGCCGCGAAATGCTCAGCGCCGGAATCAGATGGTCCGGCACCCCCAGTACCGCCAGCCGTGCCTCCCGGTCCCAGACGAAATCCGGCACCAGCGTTTGGGCTCGCGCGATCCGCTGCGCCGTAATCGCCAGCGGCGGCAGGTCGGTGTCCGGATACATCCGCTCTGCCCCCGGCAGCACGCGCTCGAAGCCGTTGGTCCCGTCCTTGAGCGCCTGCCGCGTGTCCGAGGGCACGCCCACCGTCGCCTCCCGCGCGCGGATGACAATCTCCTGACAGGCCGTCTCGACATCTGCCGCCGAGCCCCACACCAGCAGTAGCGCGTCCTCCGCCCCCGCCCGTAGCGCTTTGAACAGCTTCTGCCAGTCGCGCGCCGGCAGCGCGTCCGAACCGGTGTCCGAGTGCACCAGGTTGGGCAGCCGCGTCAGGCACGCCACCACCCGTACCCGATCGGAAAACTCCTTGGCAAACAGCGTGTGTTCCTGCGTCGGCTCGTTCAGAATCCCCGCGAACCGCCGCAGCATCACGCAGGCCACGCGCATGCCCTCGCCGATCGCGACGCGAATCGGCTCAAACGGCGTTTTCGCCAGAATCCCCGTCACGTCCGTTGACGCCGTATCCAGCGTCTCTGCCGTCACCCCCCGCCCGTGCAGCAGATCGCGAATGTGCAGCAGCGCGCACTGCCGCCGCGCTTCGTTGTAGATCAGCCGCGGGATCCGCCACAACTGCGGAACCCCCTTGATTTCGATCCGCGTTCCCCCGCGCACGCTCACGTTGACGTCCTGCCGCGCCGCGCCGTACCCGCTGCGCACCCGGCCGGTGCTCAGGCACAGGCGCCGGATGATCTGCCCCACCTCGGCCACCTCCTGCGGCGTGCGCATATCCGGATCCGTCACTACCTCGATCAGCGGCGTGCCCAGGCGGTCGGTGAGGTACACGCGGTCATGGCCGATGTCCGACACCTCGCGGCACGAGTCCTCCTCCAGGCCAAGCTGAGTAATGCCGATCCGCCGGCCCTTGAAGGGAATCCACCCGTTCACGCCCAGAATCGTCGTTCGCTGAAAGCCGGCAGGGATCGATCCGTCCAGGTATTGCTTGCGGATGATGTGCAGCTCGTTGACCAGGTTCAGGCGCAGCAGCAGCGCCATTTCCAGCGCGATGTCTGTCGCCTCTTCGCTAAGGGGAAAGGGGGGCGTGTCGTCGAACTCGTAGGTGCAGACGGTGTCGTGGTGGATGCGGTAGTAGATGTTTTTTTTGGTTTTCTTCTCCATCAGCGCGGTGCCGTCGTACTCGCCCAGTTCCGAGAGCGTCGGCCGCATGTGCCGCAGCACCTCGGCATCATACTGATAGCTGTACCGCCCGGCCGGGCAGCGGCAGAAGAGTTTCGTTCGCGTTCGTAGCTGGCGGTGCACTTCGAGCCCGCCGCGCAGCCCGATGGCCGCATAGTCTTCGGGCGTCATCTCCTCAAACGGCTTGAATGAAAAAGGCATGTCCGGTGCGCACTCCGCGGTTCACTTTCTCCGCGGATTCTACGCCACTCGTTCCCGCATCACAACGCGAGCCCGCTGTTCGAGGATGTTTCACGCGAAACGTTCTTGCGCGGGGTAGGATTGGTTGTGATCACGAGGCGTTCAATCGATTGGGATTCGCGCGAGACGTGGATGTTCGGTCCGACAGCCAGCACGGGTGAAAGCCGAAACGCTGAAAACCGAAACGCCGAAAAGTCGAAAAGTCGAAAAACGATTGCGGGGGAGGGGGTTGCGCAAGACTGTTTCCGGTGAAACAAGTTTGCCGGATAACTAATGCGATTTCGGCCATACTGGTTGTTATATTATCGGACAAGCGTTTATAGGACGTTCGTTGGGGGGGGGACCGTGGAGGAACGAAGCGATGCCGGGAGCCGAATAAGGAGGCGGGTCGCTCCGTCTGGCGCTGCTGGTGCAACTCCCAGCTAAACCGACCCGCCAATCGCCGAATCATTCATTCGCTTCCGAACGACCTTTGAATTGCTTCAAGCGCATTGCCATCATCCCAAAGTTCGAAGCGTTCGGATGGCGTGCGATGGTCGGACGGGCGGGCGAGCGGCCATCGAAGCTGTGGGCGCGAGGACAGTGGGCTGACAGTTCACACTGCTGGAAACTGGTGACAAGGGGGGGCGACGTGAAAAACAGTGTGCGGCTACAGCCCCAGGAGCGCGTCGATCAGCTCTTCGTCTTCGATGCCCAGGTCGCGAAATGCCTCGCGCTTTTCTTCGTCGGTCAGTCGGGCGTTGTTCGCGATCGCTTCGAGGTCGTCCAGCGTGAACAGTTGGCCGTCGGCGCCGATGAGGCGCTGGGGAAAATCCGTTTGCGCCACACCGCAGCCCCCGAAAACAACGGCAGCCATCGCCAGGCCGAGCGTCCGGCGCAGCAAGGTTCGCACACGACGAAAACCGCGAGAGTCGGTAGGGGGGGTCCACATGATGACCATGCTAATGATGGGTCAGCGACTCGGCAACCTCCGCGGTGGTTGAGCGTACGACGTCGTTGAGCGGTTTGGACACCACCAGCGGTTCACCGTGCACGCGCGCCATTACCGCCTGCGAAAGGAGGTCTACTTTGGATCGCCACGACTCGCCGGCGACCAGTCGGCTGATGGTTTCGCGCCGCCCGGGTTGGTCCGTCTCCAGCGCACGATCGCAGGCCACCGCGAATTCCTCCGGGCGATCCGCAATCTGAATCGGTCCCGCGTAGCGCTGCGCCTCGGGCAGGGGGGTCGAGATCACGGGCAGTCCGGCCGCGAGGTACTCGTGCATCTTGATCGGGTTGATGCTCCGCGCCAGCGCCCCGCGGGTGAAGGGCATCAGCCCGGCAGTGAAGGCGGCGCAATAGGCGGGCAGCTCGCCGTTGGCGCGGCGACCCAGCAGGAACACGTTGGGCAGGGCGCGCAGCGCGGCGACGTCGATGCGGCAGTCGCCGATCAGGACGAAAGAGTATTCGGGTCGCATTCTGGCCACGGCCGCGATCAGGTCGCAGTCGACCCAGAACTCGATGAGCCCGAAGAACCCGAAGATCGGACCCGGAACTTGTGCGATGTCGCGCGGGCGCGGCGGGGGGTTGCGCCACGCCGCGGCAAAGGTGTCGTAGTCCACGCCGTGCCGGGCCAGCAGAACGTCGGCGCGCCGCACACTCTTGGTGCGCCACAAGGCTTCCGAGGTGGTCACCACCAGATCGGCGCGGTCGATCAGTTCGTTTTCCGCGGCCACGATGCGCGGCGTGTCCAATCCCTCAAACAGGCTGTAGTCGTCCACGCAGTAGTAGAGAAAGCACTCTTCGCCGAATTGTCCGGCCAGGTAGGGGACGTCCGGGGCAAACGCCCAGACCTGCACCGGTCCCGGGTGGTTGGCCGTGTAGCGTTGCAGAGCGCGGCGGATCTGGGCCACCAGCATTCGTTGATGTATCGCCTGCGCCCAGCGCGATCGTGCGCCGGGGAGCACCAGCGGCGTGAGCTGCGCGAACGAAGAAGAAACGCGGCGCATGCCGCCCGCGAAGCGGCGCAAGGTATTCAAGCCGGCACGAAGATCGGCGCCGCACCAGCGCGGCCGGCGCGTGCCGCGGTAATTCACCCACAGCACGCGGTTGCGCTCCGCCAGGATCTTCATGATCTGGTGCTTGCTCGTGGGATCGTAATCCCACGCGCTGGCGATGCACACGATGGTCCGTCCTTCAATCACGAACTGCCTTCCCAACTCATCAGCAGGATTATTGCGAAAAAGCGGTTACAGACTCCACGGGTGCGGGCGATTCCTCCGAAAGCGCTCCGCACAGTCCGTACTCGACCCGGGTGGCGCCGCTCGGTCGGCCCACCACCAGGCATCCCAGAATCGGAATTCGATTTACCTGAAACAGCCGCACCGTCCGCCGAGCCGAAACCTCGTCGGTCTGATTCAGCCGAACGACCAAGATCACGCCGGTGCAATGCTGCGCAATGATCCCCGCGTCGGCGACCACGGCGGCGGGCGGCGTATCGATGATCGTGTAATGGAAGTCGTTTTTCAGTCGTTGGAGAATCGGTGTCGTGGCAGCGGAAGCGAACAGTTCGGCGGGCGTCTGATCCACCGGGCGTCCGGCGGCCACCAGGGTCATGCTGGGCACGCAGGTCTTGCGGAGGATTCGCGCATAGGGCACTTCACCGCACAGGGCATCGGTCAATCCCGGGGTCTCCGGCTGACGCAGCAGGCTAGCCAGGGCGCCGCGGCGCAGGTCGGCATCCACCACCGCAATGCGCAGGTGACGAATTTCGGCCAGTACGCATCCGAGGTTCAACGTGGAAACGCTCTTGCCTTCGTTAGCTCCGGCGCTGGTGATGGCGATCAGGCGGTGTTCCCCGTGAGGGTTCTGGCTGAGCAATCGAGTGCGCAACGAACGGTACTGCTCGGTCACGGCGGCGCCGCGATAGTGAAAGGGAATCAATGATTCGTGGACCGCGGATGACGGCGGGAACGCCGCCGCGGCCCCGGGCTCCGCCGGCGACGTGGGATCGAACGGGGGCGCGTCCAAGGTCGCGACGGCCGAAGGATCGACGGGGGCAGGCGATTCGACCGCGCACACCTGGTGCGTCGAAGCTCGCCGCTCCTGTTCGGCTCGTTTTAGTGCGTCGGCAATCCTGCCCATGCCTGGTTAACCCGTAAACCCTACCGCCTGCGTGGAGGCGGGGAGCCGTGTTGGCGATATTCGTCGTCGTAGTAATCGTCGGCGTACATGATCTGTGCCGGCGCCGTGTACGCTTCCACCAGCGGATCGACCGGGTAGACCAGCTCGCGCAGTCGCAACCCGAGCCACGCCAGCGGCGTGGGGGGGATGTACACGATGTCGTCCGGTTCCAACAGCACATTCTGGTCCCACTCGCCCTGCTTAATCATCCGGTCGACGTTGACGGTCATGTGGCGCACCGGCGTGTCGCCGTGTGCCGGACGCACCACCTTGACCCTGCTTGTCCAGGACAGGAAGCTGACACCGGAGGTGACCACGGCGTCAAGCAGGGTGTCGCGCCCGGTGTAGATACGTGGACCGCTCTGTGCCTGACCCTGCACATAGTATTTCTTCGAGGCATACCCGACGACGCGGACGTTGACCTTGGGATCCACATAGAAACGGCTCAGCAGCACCTGGAGCTTGGCCGCAATCTCGCGCGCGGTCATTCCCGCGACGCTTACTTCGCCGAGCAGGCGCAGGTTGATTTTGCCGTCGGGTTGGATGCGCTGAACCACCTGGTCGATTTCCAGCACGCGCGGGGCGCTGATTCCGAGGATGTCCGGCACACCCACGCGGTACTCGATGGCCGAGACCTTGTGCTCGTGCTGGCGGAGAAAGTGCAGCATATCTGCGCGGCGGGGCGCGCACCCGCCAAACAGGGCGCTCGCCGTGACCACCACGAGCGTCGAGAACATTGGGCACTGCATGCGGCTCTCCCGATGCCCTATTCATCCATAGGGACTTAATGGCGGCGCCGGTTATTGTCCGGTTATCGCCCCGGTTCAGGCGTAGACACCGCGTGTTTATCGGGTTCCCCGCAGGTTATCTGAACCAAAGGACCGGCTGTCGGTTTGAATTCGATACGAATATCGGCGGCTCGCGCTTCCTGACCCGGAGCCCATAACGTTGATTCACGTTTCAGGTCCGAAAACAACGGGCCGGCCGATTTCAAGGATGGATCGGCAAGGACCGATAGAAAGCGGGCAGCGTGACGCCGGCCGATGGGTGGGCGACCGGCGCCGCGTCCCAACAAAGAGCACCCGAATGTATGCAACGTTCTTCAGGCTCCGCGAATTGCCCTTCCACAACACGCCGGATCCGCGCTTTTTCTACGCGACGCCCGATCACGAAGAGGCACTGGCCTCGCTGATCTACACCGTGCAGGAGCGGCGGGGATTTGCGATGCTTACCGGGGAAGTGGGCACCGGAAAGACGCTCGTGTCGCGCATGATGCTGCGACATTTCGGGTCGCGGATCGTCTTCGCGAGTCTGAACCATCCGGTCACGAGCCCGGCGGACCTTCTGGAATCGTTGAATGCCGAATTCGAGTTGGCGGTGGAGCCAGGAAGCACACCAACGAAGCTGGTCCGACAATTGCACGATTTTCTCCTGTCGCAGTTTGCCCAGGATACGCCGGCGGTGCTGATTCTGGATGAGGCGCAGAACCTGTCTGACGAGAGCTTCGAATTGGTGCGCACGATCGGCAACCTGGAGGCCGACGACGCCAAACTTCTTCAGATTCTGATCATCGGGCAGCCCGAGTTGCAGCGCCGATTGGCATCTCCGGCGCTGCGTCCGTTGCGCCAACGGATTTCCCGTTCGTTTCACCTGCCGGCACTGACCCGGCAAGGCACGGGCGAGTACATACGCCTTCGTCTGGCGGTGGCCGGCGGTGCCGACGGGAACATTTTCAGCGTGGGCGCCCAGGACGTGATTCACGACGTATCGCGCGGTCTGCCGCGAATGATCAACACACTGTGCGATAACGCCCTGCTGAGCGCCTATTCGGCCGACCGACGGCACATCGATGAGGCATTCGTCCAGTCCGTGATCCAGCAGATGAGTCCGCTGGAGACTTCGTGCGATTCGCCGGCACACGACAACGTTTCAGGCGATTCAATGAGCCCCATTACGGGAGCAGCCGCAACGGCCGCACACACCGGATTTCCGGGCGGATCGTCGTCGGCGCACCAGTACGACAGACTCGCGGCGCTGGTCACACGGCTCGAACATCAATTGCGGCAGCCACACACGTCGATCGCGACGGCCGGCGCTGCTCGGCCTGCCGAGGTTGCTGAACACTCGATGACCGCGGTCCGTCAGGGGCAGGAAAGCGCGCTTGTGCACCGAGGGGTCACGGAGCGACTCGAGCAGACCGTTGGTCAGGCGCAAGAGCTGATCTCGCGGATCGACGGGACTTGCGCGGCCACTCGGGAGCGGGAGCGCGCGGTGCGGTCGGTGGCGTTGAAGCTGCGGCAGGCATTGGCGGACCTGGGACGGGTGCACGCCGGATTGAAGGCGTCCGGCGCGCGTCTAAGTCGGCAGGAATCGCGTGCCCAGGATACTTACGATCGACTGGCGGCGCAAATCGACCGGGGCGAGCAACTGGCGGTCCTGCTGGCCGACCGACAGCGCCAGGCGGCGGCGATCCCGCCGGACGCTTCAAACTCGGCCACTCTATTAAAATCGGCCGAGCGCCGATCGACCGCGACGGCGACGTCGAACGATCGGGCGGCGAAATCGTTCGTCGGGAATGACGCGACTTCACCGGTCCGGCCCCCGTCAATCGCACGTTCTGCATGCGCGGCGGTAGATTCCCCGGCGGCCCGCCTCGCCCAACGGGTAGATGGACTGTTGGCGCTGGTTGAGGGGCGCACGGGGGAGCGGAAGGGCGAAGCAGCTACCGTTTGAGCTTTCCGATCAGACTTTGCGATGACGTCTTGATTCCCTTGACGGCGGAGGCCAGTGCCTCGCGGCTCGGTGCGAATTCAATGGCGGTGTCGTAATGCACTTTCTCGGTTTCGACCAGTTCGCAGAGTGATTGGGTAAAGGAACGCATTCCTTCGGCGCCGCATTGGTTGATGATGGCGGGGATATCGCCGTCCTCCTCGCGGACGATTTTTTCCTTGACAATCGAGTTGTTGAGCAGGACCTCGGTGGCGGGGAAGCGGGAGTTTTCCTCAATGCCGGGCAGCAGGCGTTGGCACATGATGGCTTTGAGGCTGTTGGCGAGGGACGAGCGGATAAACGAGTGTTCCGTGCGCGGGAAGAACTCGAGGATGCGGGCGAAGGTCTGCTGGGCGTCGCTGACGTGGAGGGAGCCGAGGACGAGGTGTCCGGTTTCCGCGGCCTGCAAGGCGGCGGCCATGGTCTCCTTGTCGCGCATTTCGCCGATGAGCACGCAGTCGGGATCCTGCCGGACCACGTAGCGCAGGGCGTCATGGTAGTCGGGCACGTCGATGCCGATTTCGCGCTGCGCAATCAGAGATTTCTTGGGTTGAAACAGATACTCGATCGGATCTTCGATGGTAATGACGTGCATGCTGCGGTTCAGGTTGATGTATTCGAGCATGGCGGCAAGCGTGCTGCTCTTTCCGCAACCGGTCACGCCGCTGATCAGAATCAGGCCTTCGTAGCTCCTGGCAACGGTATCGTGGTAGACGGGCGGGAGGTGGAGCTCATCGAATGAGGGGATCTTGCTTTGAACGCGACGTATGGCGGCGTGCATTTCCCCGGTGGAACGAAAGACGTTGATGCGGAAGCGGTCGCCGGTGCTGTGCCGGGCGGAAAAATCGAGGTCGGGCCCGTTCAGGAATTCGTCGCGGCGTTTTTCCGGCACGAGGCCGACCAGCATTTCCTCGACATAGGCAGTGGTGGGCAGGGGCGGCATGTCGACTTTGCGCAGATGCCCGGCAATACGGTAGCTGGGCGCGTAGTGTACTTTCAGGTGCAGGTCCGAAGCGCCGAGTTGGCCCATGCTGGTCAACAGGCGGTCCATCACCTCTCGAGCCGGTTGCAAGTCCGCCACGGTTGCACTCCTTTGATGATCGGCTGCCTCGACTTGCCGTAGCGGGTTCCCGCCCGTCCCCCGGCGCAGCATGAGCATTGTACTTGCCGCCACGAGGCCGATCAACGTGGCGCGCTTGACGTTAGCGGATAGGGGTGCGAAGTTGCGCACCGGAGTGGTTGAGGAATCTGGACTGAGGATTTGACAGATGGTCTCGCGCCGCGAACGATTGGAAACAATGCTGGGCCAAGAGCCGAATGATGCGTTTCTGCACTTCGGACTGGCGATGGAATTGGTCAAGGAACAGCGTTTGGAGGAGGCGGTCCAGCATTTTGATCGCGCCGCGGCGATCGATCCGAACTACGTCGCGGCCCATTACCATAAGGGCCACGCGCTGATGACCGCGGGGCGCGTCGATGAGGCGCGGCGCGTCCTGTCGGAAGGCATGCGCATCGCCGAAGCGGCGGGGGAGGGGCACGCGGCGAGCGAGATGCAGGCGCTGCTGGAACAGCTTGCGTAATTCGCCGGCGCATCAACCGCCGATTTGAAACATGGAACGGTGCAGGGTGGAGACACCGCGGTCGAGCTGGTGGCCGGTGGGTTTCTGGGCGACGGCGCGGATGAGGATTTCGGCAACGGCTTCAATACCGCCGCCGTTGCGCAACGCGGCCTTGACGTCCAGTTCGTCGTCGTTGAGCAGGCAGAGGTGGAACTTTCCATCGGCGGTGAGGCGCATGCGATTGCAGGTGCCGCAGTAGGGTTCGCTGACCGGCGAGATAAACCCGATGACACCGCGCGCGCCTTCCCAGCGGTAGTTGCGTGATTCGTCCGAGGGCGAATGATCGGGCATTTCGTTCAGCGGTCCGAAGGCCGCTTCCAGCCGGGCGCGGGTTTCGGGATTGGGAACAAATTGGCTGAGCGAGAGGCGGGCGCATTCGCCGTCTCCCAAAGGCATTAATTCGATGAAGCGCACATGCCAGTCGCGTTCGAAGGTCAGGCGGGCGAGGTCCACCACGTCGGCCTCGTTGTAGTCGCGGACCACGACGGCGTTAAGCTTGATGGGCAACAGGCCGGCGGCCTCCGCGGCGATGATTCCCGCCCATATCTGGTCCAGGAATCCGAAGCGCATCACGCGGCGGATGCGCTGGGGGTTCAACGTGTCGATGTGCAGGTTGATGCGGTTCAAGCCGGCGGCGCGCAGCGGGACGGCCAGTTCGGGCATGAGAATACCGTTGGTGGTCATGGCGATGTCGCTGATGCCCGGGACGTTGCGAATGCGGCCGACGATCTCAACCAGATCGGTGCGCAGGGTGGGCTCGCCGCCGGTCAGGCGAATCTTGCGAAAACCAACGTCGGCGGCGGCGCGCGCCACGACCTCAATCTCCGTGGGGGTGAGAAGTTCCTGGGCGGGGGCAAAGGTGAGTCCGCGCAGGGGCATGCAGTAGACACAGCGCAGGTTGCAGTGGTCGGTCAATGAGATGCGCAAGTAGTTGATTTCGCGTCCGAATCGATCCAGCGGCACGATTGTCCAACCTTCCGACGGAGCCGGCTTCCAATGAGTGAGTGATTGTAGTGGAAACCGACTTCAACGTCGCGGAGCGGATGACCGGCGGCTTAGAAAAGCTGGGCGCCGTTAGAAGCGGTATCAGCGGATGATGGCCGGAGAAGCCGCGCTTCGCAACCGGTCTTTCGACCAAAGGCAAGGCGGACCCGTTCCAACGCCGCCCAGGCGCGATCGGTGGCGCGCATCAGGACCGTGACCACTCCACCGCTGCCGCGACCGCTGATCTTGGCACCGACGAGATCAGAGTCGGGGGTGGCTTCGCGATGGACGAGCTGGACCAGCAGATCGGTTTCGATGCTGCCGAGGCCGCAGCGCTGTCCGTAGCTCCAATGCGAGGCAGACATCAGTTCACCAAGAGTCCTGAGGACTGACGGGTCGTCGGGCCGCCGACCGCTGTTCAGGATTCTGATCCACTGCTGGGCGCGGTCCTGCTCGTAAATGTGGTGCTCGGTTCGCGACCGAACCTTGTAGAGGACATTGGGTTCTACCCGGGTGAGCGGATCGCCGGTTTCGCCGAAGCGATCCAGAAAATCGCTTCCTTTCAGGCGTGTGGGCAGACGATCTCGAAAACGGGTGACATACTCCTGAACGGAGATGGCCGCCAAAGGCAGATCACGCGCGGCCCGATCGTCCGACTCGTGCGCCAAGATTCGCTGAATAAGGAAGCGCCCCATGAATGACGCAGTGCGAACACGTGCGTACTTCCGGCGTGCGTCCGAATTGAGTACGCCACTTTCCAAACCGACCAGCGTGAGCGGTTCGAGAGGCACGGATCCGGTCGGCGTGCCCGTGCTGGCGCGAAACGCCCCTATGGTGCCGGTTGATCCGTGTAACACGCAAGCTGCGTCCGAACCATCCACCGGCCACCCCAGCCAGCGGTTTTGGACGTTTCGGCAGACTTCGACGGCCTCCGGGGCGTGGAAAGGTCGGTCGAGCAACTGAGCCAGGGCCAGCAACGCCGCACTGATCACCGCGGCATCGACGCCGACATCGTTAAAACCGTACAACTCTGACACCATGGCCAGCGTGAAACCGCCACCATCGCCAGGCGCCCATCCGGCGCGGCCGGCCTCCGCCACGGCGCCCAGGAGGCAGTTTACGTACGCGTGACCGGCAGGGTGGACCGGGTGATGCGCAGCCGCTGTTTCAGCAGCGCGTTCGGCCAGGGCAGGGAGGTCGGCCAGTTTGAATTCGCAGACGGCGGCGCCATTCCCCTCCGGACCCGTACACGGAATGATGCGAATGGTGGCTTCGTTATGGCGGCGCACTCCCACGCAAACACGAGGTTCTGCCAGGGAGTGCAATACGAGTACACCGGCGTAGTCGGAGAGGCCGCCCATGAGACCCAGGCGTCCGTGCGTGCAAGCGATGCTGCGTGGCCCCTGACCAGTAAGGCGCTCGAGCACCTCCGTTGCCAATGGCGTCGGGGCAGCGCGTGATCGAGGCGGGGGGGGGGCCTTGGCGACTGTCGAGCGGTGAGTCATCGCCTGATCTTCGAGCTTCATCCGCTCCTCCTGGTCAGCATACTTCGCGTAAGACCGAATCATCGACGAAGATGGGCGTTTCGGTTCCCGCGCCGACGGCGATGGCGTCGGAAGGACGGGAGTCGATCTCGATCAGTTGCCCGTTACGCCGCACCATCAGCTTGGCATAAAAGGTGGAATCCCGCAACTCGTGAATGACGATCTGCTCCAGTTGGCAGTCGAGTTCGCCCAGCAGGCGGTCGAAGAGATCATGGGTCATGGGGCGGGGGGGGGCAATGCCGCGAATTCGCCGGTCGATGGCGTATGCTTCGTGTACGCCGATGAGGATGGGAAAGGCACGCTTTCCGTTGACTTCCTGGAGTACGATCATCGACATCTTCTCCTCTTCGGCGTCGACGATCACGATACGCGCGAGATTCATCCTCACCAACATGCGGCGCTCTCCCGCGACAATGAGGTTCAGGCTATCGGTCACCCGCCGCTTGTCAAGCAAATCCGTGAACAGTGGATTTCCATGGCCGCGTTGTCGTGGATGCCCCCATGGCGCGTTCACGAGCCGGCTGTTTCCAACATCGTGCGCAATGCGGCGAGTTCGCGAGCGTCCATGCGCACGCAAGTGTCCGCGGTGGGAAACGCGCCTGAAACGACCTCCTCCGAGTATTCGCGAAACGCACGCACGATCTGCTCATACAGGTTGGCATAGCGTTTCACAGATCGTGGGGGGTGTCCGCCTCCGTAGCCCAACATATCGTGGAGGACGACCACTTGCCCATCAGTATGCGCGCCTGAAGCGATGCCGATGACCGGAAGGGGGGCCGCGTCGGCGATC
>CAZMVD010000088.1:0-17495 GCA_964569425.1 uncultured Phycisphaeraceae bacterium | reverse complement strand
GGCGAGCATGGAACCCTGGAGCATGGTCAGCCAGTTCAGGGTGACCGCGAGCACCATGCCCACAAGAATGGCGGCGGCGATGAAGATGCGGTCGTGGCGGGGCGGGCTGGAATCCTCGACGGTGCTGACGAGGAAAAAATCGCGGGAGTTGCGCTGCTGCTCGAAGAAGGCGGGGGAACTTTCGAGCAGCAGGGTATCGCCGGGGCGAAGGATGATATCGCCGATCTTGCGGCGGATGCGTTCGCCGTTGCGGGCGACGGCGATGACCACGGCGTTGTAGACGCTGCGAAACTGTCCGTCGCGAATGGTCATGCCGGCGACCGGACAACTATTGGAGACCACGGCCTCGATCAGGCAGCGTTTGGCGCGGGGGGCGTCGAGCTTGAAGACCTGGTTGGTCGCGGGGGCGAGTCCGCGGATGCGCTGCAAGTCCACGACGGATTCGACCACGCCGACGAAAAGCAGGCGGTCGTTGGCCCGGAGGCGTTCCTGAGGCGCGACCGCGGCGAGGACCTGGCCTTCGCGATCGATCTCGGCAAGGAACATGCCGGGCAGGTGGCGCAGGCCCGCGGCTTCGATGGTCTTGCCCACCAGCGGGCTGCCCGCTTCCACGATCATTTCGACGGTATACTCGCGCGGGTCCTGCAACTGGCTGAGCACGGGCCGGCGATCGGGCAAAAGCCAGCGGCTGAACATCAACAAGTAGGCAATGCCGATGGCGGCGCAGGGGACGCCCACCCAGGCGATCTCAAAAAGGTGCATGCCGCGCAAGCCGGCGTGGCCGGGGGCCAGTTCAAGCACCAGGCCGTTGACCACCAGGTTGGTGCTGGTGCCGATGAGCGTGCACGTGCCGCCGAGGATGGCGGCGTAGCTGAGCGGAATCATCAGCTTGGACACGGACAGGCCAAAGCGCTTGGCCCATTCGTTGACCGCGGGGATGAGCATGGCCACCACGGGCGTGTTGTTGAGCAGCGCACTCATGCCGACCACGGGAGCCATGAGGCGGAGCTGGGCGTGGGCAAGGGAGCGCGGCCGGCCGAGGAGCGCCTGGACGATCCAACTGATGGCGCCGGTCTGTTTGAGGCCGGCCACCACGACAAAGAGCACGCCGACGGTGACCATCCCTTCGTTGGCGAGGCCGGCGAGGGCGTCTCTGGGGGTCAGTACGCCGGTGACGAGCAGCACGGTGAGTGCGCCCATGAGGACCACGTCGGCGGCGATGCGCGTCGCCATCAGGGTAGCGAGCACGACGAGCACACAGGCGATGGTGATCCAAGCTTCCCAGCCCATCGATGGTCTCTTTCGACGTTGACTCCGGCCTGTGGAAGGGAACGGGTTCGCAGAGAATCAGGCGGTCCTGCGTCTTGGGTTCAATCGTATTTCAGAACGGAATGGACCGGAAAGCGGTTGAGCTTTTCACGTCCGCGGAGAAACGACAGTTCGATGAGCAGCGCGATGCCGACGATCTGGCCGCCGAGCGATTCCACCAGCTTGCAGCAGGCGGACATGGTTCCGCCGGTGGCGAGCACGTCATCGACCATGAGCACCCGGTCGCCGGCGCGGATGGCGTCTTCGTGGATTTCGACGCGGTCGGAGCCGTATTCCAACGCATACTCCTCGGAACGGGTACGCGAGGGAAGCCGCCCCGGTTTGCGGATCGGTACAAACCCCGCGGAGAGGTTGCGGGCCACGGCGGTGGCGAAGATGAAGCCGCGCGATTCCGCGCCGGCGACGATATCGACGTGAGCGCGGCGAAAGGGCTGGGTGAGGTACTCCACGGCGAGCGACAGTCCGGATTCGTCGCGCAGCAGCGGGGTAATGTCTTTGTAGACGACTCCGGGCTTGGGGAAATCGGGGACGTCGCGGATCAGTTCATGCAGGCGCGTGTGGCCCATTTGAGAGGGATCAACCATAGCCACCCTTCTTTTCATCGCGCGACGAGACACCTGTCCGGTGCACGACCGATGAGGATATCGTCGAAAGCGGGCAGCATCCTAACCTGATCTGGGGTATCTGTCGCCCCGGTAGGGGGTCAGGGGGCGGCGGAAACTGCGGTTCCGTACTCCCGGCGATGAAAATAAAGGAACCGTTGCAGGCCATCAAACCCATGGCATGAGGAACAGAGATTGGGCGTCTGGTAAGCTCGGAGCATCGGCTTGGCGGCGCGGCGCAGCGCCATGGGCAACGCAGCACCGTTCTCGACATTCAGCCCATCGAGGGTCTCGCGCCCGTGGGGGAGGTGGCAGGTCACGCAGCCGATAACCCCGACCGGTCCGGACCGGCCCTGTGCATCCAGCAGGGGCATGAAACCCGGCGCGCCGGGTGCCGCGGTGTTGACCATGGGCAGGGCGGGGTGCGCGACGAAACGAACACCCGCGGCGGGACCGTCGGCGCGGTGGCAGCCGGTGCAACGGCGTGTTTCCACCGGGTCGTCGGGATGGCCGAGCAACGCCATGATTGAATCGGCTTGCGTCGGCCCGGCGGGTGCATGCACGGTGTGGCATGGGGCACATTGCGTGGGGCCGCGGGTTTCTTCGGGAAGCAGGACGGCGGCGTGCAGGCTGTGGTGGATGTTTCGTGTCTGCGGGTGGCACTCGGTGCAGGAGTCGCCTGCGGGATGGGCGACAGAGGAGCGCAACAAGGCCGAACGGGCACGTGGGGCGTGGACATCGTGGCAAGTGGCGCAGCCAATGACACCGGATGTATCGGGATGGGCGTTGTTGTCGTGAATCGGAAGCGAAGAGGGCCGTTTGGCAGCGAAGCTCTCGGCGAATGCACCGGTGGGGTGCAGCAAGGGGCGCAGGGATGCGCCGGCGAATCCGTCGTTGGCTTGGTGGCAACTGGTGCAGGTGGCATCGGCACTGTGCGGCGCGGGCGAGGTGGCGGCCCAAAGCTGCGCAGCGCTGCCGCTGTGCGCGGAATGGCAGAAAGCGCAAGCGCCGGTTTCCGAAAGCGGTCGGCCGAGGGCGTTGACCAGATCCGGCTGGTCGGCGAAGCGGTGCGGACCATCGAGAACGCCGCTTTGATCGGTGTGGCAGCGCACGCAGAGCGCACTATCGGCGATCGGCTCAGCCAGAAGATTTCGCCCGTCGTGTCCGTGATGGACCTTATGGCAGGTGCGGCAGCTGAGGGTGTCGCCGGCGGGCCAGCGATCGGCGCGATCGGTTAAGGCGGCGCGCATCGTGCTGCTGAGTGGCTGGCCCGTGGGATGGGCGTGGGCGTTGCCGGCGGCAAAGTGGTCGGGCCGGAGTTGCTCGTGGCAGGAGAGACACAAGCGGTCTGACGATTCAACGCGGACGAGCAGCGCTGCTTCGCCGCTGGCGTGGGCGGCATGGCAGGCCATGCAGTTTGCGGATTCCCGGGTGGATGCCGGGCGGGCTCCGGCGGCAAGAAGTTCCGAAGGCAGCGGCGAAGGGAACCTATGGGTGGGGTGCAGGCCGGTGCCCGGCGAGCCCTCCATGTCCGTGTGGCACTTCAGGCACAACTCGTTGGGCTCGTTGCTGACGCGCAGAAAGACGGCATCGCGCAGCAGGTTGCCGGATCCCGCGCGGGTGTGCGCCGAATGGCAGGTGCGGCAGGCGATGGCCCCATCGACCAGAGGCAGTTCCGAAGGGACGTGCATGGATTCGGGGGGCATTACCCCTTTGCGATGGCCGTGCTCCATCCACACTTTTTTGCGCGAATCGACCACCGAACCATCGTGGCAACTGAGACAGGCTTCCGCGCGGCTGACGTATGGGTTGCCGGGGAAGTTGATCGGCGCGGGGATGAGTGCCGCGTCGGGGCGTTCGTTGAAAGTGGCCATCCACTCGACGTGGCAGACGGTGCAAGATTGCGGTTGTCTTTCGACAAGTTGCGGGCGTGGTGGAGGCGGGGGGCGGCGGTCGGTTTCGCCGACCGTCACGCGGAAGCGCCGCACGCGCCCCCAGGCGGATTCCACCACATACAAGTCTCCGGCG
This sequence comes from uncultured Phycisphaeraceae bacterium, assembly GCA_964569425.1. Lineage (GTDB taxonomy): Bacteria > Planctomycetota > Phycisphaerae > UBA1845 > UBA1845 > JACQXM01. The sequence continues at coordinate 13,536 of CAZMVD010000088.1, read as the reverse complement.
GCGTCAAACGCCATCCCCATGGGGTTTTCGAATCTCAGTGGCTGGCCGGCGTCATCGCGCAACAGGCCGAGGGGGGCGCCGGACGGTTGGAACACCTGGACGACGCCCAGGACGCCGTCGGACACCCAGATGCGCCCTTTCCCGTCGCCTTGGATACCCTTGGGTCTGAAAAGCTCGCCTGCCTCCACGCCGTAACGTGCGATGGTGCCGGCGGCGCGTCCGTCGGCAGCAAGGATCTGCACGCGGCCGTTAATGACGTCGGTGACCAGGAGATCGCCGCTTACCGCGGACGCGATCATGAAGGGATGGTCGAATTGTCCAAGGTTGGTGCCGCGCCGGCCGAACCAGGAAACGGCGGATTCGTCGGTGACCCAGCGTCCGATACGATGGTTGTCGTTATCAATAAACCAGACGACGCCGGAAGCGTCGATCACCAGGTCCGAAACATCGACGGCGTGCTCGCCGCGCGGAATGGCGAGTGTGCGAAGCAGCGCGCCGTCGGTCGAGCGTCCGATGATACGCCCGTGGCCGGTATCTGCGATCCACAATTGGCCCTGAGCATCGATGGCGACCCCCATGGGCCGTGAGAGCGTCAGGGCGCCGACACCGCGAATGTCGGGCAAGCGGTCACCCTCGGCGGTGAAGAGGGCGATGCGGTCGTGCACGCCGTCGGCGATGTACAGCGTTCCGTCGGGTGCGATGGCGACGTCGGTGGGGAGGATCAGCGCGTCGGACGCAGGGCCGCCGTAATCGCGCAGCAGTTCGCCGCGGATCGGCGCCGCGTCGGGCTGGGCGGCGACGGGGGAAGCGCCTGTCCCGACGCAAGCCGACAGTCCGACGAACAGCGCCCATGCTGATTTTGCACCGGCGCGCGAATTCCTTTTTCGGCATTGCGACGACCGCGCGGTCAGCATTCTCACGGCGACGGCCCTCCCTCGGGCGGTGGCTCAGGCGGCGGTGCGACCGGTGAGACAAACTGTGGAAGGTAGAACGGCTGGCCTTTCGCAATGTGTTCGATCATCTGGAACACCACGGGGCGGACCAGGTCGTCGATCCGCGGCTCGGGATAGCCGAGGGCGGCGAAGTCGATCAGTCCGCCTTCGCGCTGGTGGCAGTCGCCGCAGACCAGTGCGACGTCGCGGCGTCGCGGGTGGACGGCGGCGAGCAGCGCTTCGCGTTCTGCGGGCGAAGCCGAAGGCCCTTTGCGATGATAGCGCTGAATCGCTTCCGCGGTGCCGGGATGGCCGAGCAGGGGCGCGCCGGTGGCGCGGTCAAACAAGGCGGTCTTGGCGCCGTATTCGCCGCGAAAATGGCGGGGGAGGATTTCTAAAGCGGCGGCGGCCAGTTCGGCGAAGGCCGGTCCGGTCAGACGGATCGAAGAGAAGTGCCGCGCCATGGTCACCAGTTCGGGCGCGCCGCCGGTTTCCTCGGCCGCCGCATGAAGGAGGGCGGTAATCGCGCGGCGCTGTTCGACGGTGCCGCCCCAGTTTCCGTCGGCGGAGCGGATGGCCTGCAGTTCGGCAAGGGCGCGGAGCACGGCCGGAGGGGCACTCTGCTGCCCGTTGCGGATGTTGTACCAGGTGAGCGGCAGCGGGCGATCCTCGGTGGCCATGTGGCAGACGCCGCAGTGCATGCTGGTGGCGTGCATGTTGAGAAACGCGCGTACTTCCTTGCGCTTGGCGTGGGGCAGGGGGGAATGGCATCCGCTGGTGGTGCAGTTGTTGCCGGCGTCGGGCTGAATCCAACTTTCCAGGCGATGATAATGAGCGAGGGGCGAGCGGGCGTGCTCGGCGCTTTGCAGTCCCTCCCATTCCCGTCGCTGCGTGGCCAGAACTGACGCATCCAGTCGTTTGGGCAGCGCGGTGAGCTGCGGGGGTGCGCCCTCGGGCAGCAGCAGCGACACCACGAGGTAACGGAATGCGCGCCAGCTCACCCAGCCGATCAGCACGACCAGAAACAGCGCATAGGCGCGGAGAACCAATGAACGCGCGGCGCGCACGATCCAGGGTCGCGGTGGTTTTGGAATGACTGATTCTTGACTCATGTTAACGCCCGCCTTCCGGTTGGATTCCCAGTTCGGCCGCGGCCTGTTCCACGAACTCGCTATGGCTTTCGACCAGTTCCGTTTCCGGCGTATCCCCCGTGACGGTGGCCAGGGACAAGGGGAACACGCTGGGCGCCAGCATGACACCGTAGATGTGCAGGATGCCCACGTGAATCACCGCCAGAAACGCTTCGTACGTATGGGCGATCGTCGCGAGGTTAAATGCGCGTCCGGTGAGAAAATGCGAACTCACCGTTTCTCCCCAGAGCAGGGCACCGGTCACGCCAAGGAGAATGGTGCCCCAGAACACGCCGATGTACTCGAATTTCTCCTTGATGCTGAAGCGTCCGAACGTCGGTCGCTCCGATCGAAGGTACAGGAGGTAGGCGAGCAGCTTGAGCAGTTTCTGGCCGTCCTCCAGCGTGATCCACATGGGCATGGCGAAGAGCGCGGACAGCACGCCGCGGCGGCGGCCGTCCGCCAGGCGCTCGCGGGCGCGTTTGAGCACCACAATCCCCAGGGAAACCGTGTAGGCCGTGAAGCCGACGATCAGCGCGATGCCCGCCCAATGGTGAATGTTGCGGGCGACGGTCAGGCCGCCCATGAACTGAATCACGGACCCGGACCAGTTCGATTCGGCGAACTTCAAGGGAAACCCGGTCACGGCCAGTGCGACAAAAGTCACTGCCAGCACCCAGTGCAGCAGGCGTTGACCGACGGTGAATCGTTTGAGCCTCTGACGACCGCGCGGGTCGGCCAGGAGGCTGCGGGTCACGCTCTCCAGCCGGCGGTCGCCATGGTGACGGCGACCGATGACGATCTGAGCCAGCTCCAGAAGGACAAGCAAGGCCGAAGGTCCAAACGTGCCGATGGTGAGCAGAATGAACATCGCGGCCAGGGCGAACTCGAGGGTGCCGCGTGCGGTGGGCAGGTCCAGGTGCACGGCGGCCTGCCCGAAGCTGGGCGATGCCCCGGGGTGGCACTGCAAGGAGCTGCACGTATCGGCGACGCGGGTGGAATGCACGGGAGATGCGGGATCCTCGCGGGAAAGTAGCTGGTGCGGGTTGTGTCCGCGGGCGGCGTGGCAGGCGATGCAATCGGCGGTGCGCTGGTCGCCGAGCAGCGCGGCCTTGCCGTGGAAGCTGCGCACCCAACTCGCGACTGTGTCGGACAGTTCGTGTGCCGAGGTGATCGCGGGGTCGCTGTGGCAGACGGCGCACACCTGGGCCTGTTCGAGGTTGGAACGCGCCGGCTGGAGGCGCGAGGCGACGTGCCGCAGGTAATAGGCGACGTCGGTGGGAAGCTGCTGGCGGTGGCACACGTCGCAGCGATCGAAGACGTGTTCGCCAAGGGCGCTGATTCTCGGCACGACACCGCGCGGATCGCGAAACAGCGGCTCGTCGTGGCAGTAGAGGCAGCCGGACTGACCCTCGTCGAGCAGGGGGCCGCCGGTGAAAGTAAGCTTGGCCAGGGCTTCCGGTGAATGAACGCTGTGTTGCAGCGCCTCGGCCACGCCGGCATGGCTGAAGCGCCGGGCGACTTCGCCGCTGCCGCGCAGGTGGCAGGTGCGAGTGCAATCCACGCGCGACACGGGCGCGTGGGGAATCATGGCGACTTCCTCGCGGGGGTGGCAGTCGGTGCAGGCCAGGCGGGCGTGGGGGCCCTGGAGGGCATGGTGATAGTCGGGATCGACGAAGAACATGTGCACGCGGCCGGTGGGCTCGTCAAGGCGGCTGAGGCCGCGGAACTGATGGCACAGCAGGCAGTTTTCGGGGTCGGCGGCGCGGGTGGGCGGCGTGGATACGAGGCAGGCGGCCAGGAACCCGAGGGCGGACCGCCACGACCTAACCGGTCGAACGCGTTTTTTGTGCAGCGTCATGTGGTTCATCCTTTGCTCGGGCTCCTTACGATACCCGAAACATCGCGCAACGCGGGAGCCTTGTCACGGCTTTTCAAGGGCCGTGGCAGGCCTGACACAGTTGCAGACCGGACACGCGCAACGCATATCCGCGATCCTGCGGCGGCCCCATGGCGCCGGCGGACAGCTCGGTGCCTTCGGCGAACAATTCCGTTCCGTGCGGATTATGACACGTCGAACAGGTGACGCGCCCTTCGGAGGACAACGGCAGGGCGAGCCGCGTGTGGTCGGTTCCGCCGGTTTCATCGCCGGGGCGGAGGCTGCCCAATTGTGCCAGAATTTTGTCACTCACCAGCGCTCCGGTGTGGCCCGGCTCGAAGTAGTCCACGTGGTAGTCATGGCAGCGCAGGCAGAGCGCCGGTTCCGCGGCGATGAGATTCGCAGCGCCGCGGCGGCGTCCATCGCCCGGAATGTCGGGCGGGGGATCATGACAGAAGCGGCACGAAACATCGGCGGCGGGCGTCCCCTGGGCCACGATCAGATGCGGGTTGAAGCGTTCGTGTGGTGCCGCCACGTGGCATTGGGCGCAATAGGCGCTGCTCTGCGAAGGGGCGGTGCCGCGAAGATGGAGGCGGTCCGGTGGCGGCCCGCTACCGCCGACCTCGCAGCCCCGAACCATGTCGTGGCAGGTGAGGCACCCGAGCATTCCCTGGGGCGCGGGCCAGTCGGGCGGTTGGACCACGTGGGCGCCGGCGAAACGGCGTCCGATGGGGTGCGCCTCGCGCGGGGCCGATGACCCGTCGTGACACGTCAGGCAGAGGGCGTCAACCTCGCCGGACGCGGGGACCACCCACCGGCCGTCGCGTTGGTCATGGCACACGGCGCAGCCTTCGGCCGTGCCGTGGGGGCTCACCGCCGGTTGATGGGGACCCGATCCTGCGGTCGCGGCATGTTGCGACAGGTTTTCGGGGGGATCGCCGACCAGGGCCGGCGCGAGCCCCGCAAGCGCCACGAGCAGTGCCACCGCCGTGCCGCTGCGTCGAATTGCCAGGGAGCGCGCACCAGCAGGGGTGCGTCCGCGCGGGCTGAAGCCTGCGGCTTGCGTGGCAGCGGCGTTGGACTGATTACCGGAATGCCCCACCAATCATGCCTCCGGTCGCATTCGCTCGATGCGCAACAGTGTCAACGAAGCGGCACTCAAAGCATCGGTCACCACCACCCACTCCGCGGCACCGGGCGCCGCAGCGTTGTCCTGGGAGTCCTTCGGTTGCAGGTTTGACTCGTCCACCACGGCCACGCCGAACGGCAACGTGAACCCCGGCCAGCCGCGCTCGGCGGCGATTTCGAGGACGAAGGCGCCGCGCTCATCGAACACCTGCACGCTCTGCCGCGCGGCGTCGGTGACGAGAATAAGCCCGGAGGGCGTGCACACGGCGCGCAAGGGGCGCACGAACTGCCCGGGGGCGCGACCGCGGGCGCCGATCGCACCAGTCGCCGCCTCGCCGCCATCGAAGCGGTGCACCACCGCGCGAAGCGTATCGACGACAAACAGCGTGCCATCCGCGGTCATCGCCAGCCCCGTGGGCATGCCGAGCGGCTCGGATGCGGGCGATGGGAGATCGTCCAGCCAGCGTCGTTCCGCGACGTGGTAACGCCACACACTGCGTCGGTGCGCGTCGGCGACGTACAGGATGTCCCGATGCACGAGCACCGCGCTGGGGCGCGATCGATCGACCTTATTGTCGGCGATGGCCAGCTCCTCAGAGAGTCGCCCTTGCGCGTCGTACACCAGCACCTTGCCCAGGGTTGAATCCGCGACGTAGGCGCGGCCGGCAGAATCGAGCGCGATATCGACCGGGCAAGCGGGCCGCTGGCGGGCGGCGGTCCAGCGTTGGGCGGTGCCGGCGGCGGGATCGACGGCGAGCACGTCGGGCCAGCCCTGGTCGCACACGAGCAGTTTGCCGGCAGCGGCGGCGAGCCCCTGCGGATGGCGGAGCAGTGGGATTGCGCCGGTGTCGGATGGTCCGTAGAGGAACGACTCCAGCCAATGGCGCTGGACCGGCGGTGCCTCGCCGCGCGGCAGACCGCTCCAGGCGGTGATGCGAATGGAATGGTCGGCACTGAGAAATTCAATCGTCTGCACCGGTTCGGCGCGGGGCGCGGCGGTGGTGGCGCAGCCCGTAGCGGCGACGAGGGAAAGGATGGTGGCCGGCAACCCCGGGCCGGTCATTCTCCCGCGCAGAAACGGAAGTCCAAACGCGGATGCGCCCTTCCACCGTAAAGGGGCCGATCGCGCTCGGAAAGCGCAAGGGAAGGAAACCTCCCAACATTCCCGCGCGTCCGCGCGGGCTGGAAGCCCGCGGCTCGCCAGGTTAAGGCGAGGCACCGGGCGGGAGTGGCTTACTTTTCGTGGCATGCCAGACACAAAGCACTCCGCTGGTTGGACATGACCAGCATTTTGTCCACTCCGGCCGCGTTGTGCGGATCGTGGCAGGAGATGCACTCCAGCCGCCCCTCGGGCAGGCGGATGACGCCGCCGGCCTGCACGCGGGCGAGCGAGCGGTAGCCTTTCGCCTGCGCGGGGTAGGGCACGCCGATGGGGTGATCGCGTGCCGCCCAGCCGTCGGGGACCGCGTAGCCTTCGCGGGCTCCGGCGAGAATGGCGTGCGCGGTGCCGACGGTCGACTGGGCCACGACACCGTTGTGACAACTGAGGCAAATCAGGCTCGAAGCGCCAGGCATGAATCGATCGGGCTCGAAGACTTCGCGTTGGCCGGCGATGCGGTAGAGTTCGAGCAGGGCCTGGTTGCCGTCGCGATCGGCGGGGCGGACGGCCTGTACGTGGGGCACGTGGCAGGCCCCGCAGGCGTCGCTGACCTTGCCGGAGAGGGCGGAGAAGTCGTGCTTGCTGCCGGCCACGCCGCGGGTGGCGCGAGCGATGGACTGCTGCGCTTCGGGGGCAGTTTCGTTGCGGTTATCCGGGGAGGGTTCGAATGCGGCGCCGGCATCTTGCCGGTGTGGTGATTCATCTGTTTTTAGAACAGCCGCAGCGTTGGTGGATTCGCCCGCGTCCATCGACGTCTGAAACTCCGCGCGGGCTGCCCTTGACGCTTCGCGTAAAGGGGAACAAACCCGCGGCTCGGCATGGTCTTGACGGCCCTTGTCATCGCACGGAGCGCTGGAAGGCAGGGCAACGCCAAACATCGCCGCCGCCGTCGTCATCACCATCAACCATCGCCACATGCGAGCAACGCTCCTTCAGACGCCGCTAGCGTCCGTATTCAAAGTTCACGTGGGTCACGCCGTGGCACGTCAACGTGCAGCTTCCGCGGTTGACGCCGCGATCGACGAATTCGATGCGTGAACCGAGCCCCACGGAGGCCGGGCGCACGATCGACAGATCAAAGTTGATGAGATGGCTGTGCAGGCTGGCGTTGCCCTGGGTACGGCTGATGCCGTGGGCGTCGTGACAGGCCGAGCAGGGAGTGCGCGAGCCGACGACATGCACGTTGTGAAACGGAAAGCTCTCGTCGCCCAGAATGCTCTGGCGGTCGTGGCATCGATAGCACAGCGCGTACGCCTGGGGGCTTTCGACGGTGAAATCGCGGGTGGCGTAGTTGGCGATCAGCAGCGGCTCATAGATGGAGCCATGGGGACCGGCGGGCTGGCCGAGAAACCCGTCGGCGGCGGAGTCGGAATTGTGGCAGTCGGTGCAGGCGATGACCGAGCCGGTGCGCAGGGGCGGGATGAGGCTGACGACGTCGGCACTGCGCCGCGGCCCGAGCACGGGATGGAAGGAGGGGTTGCCGGTCTGGAACTCCAGCCGGGTGTTGGTCTGCTGGATCTGGCGGGTGATGCGCGAAGGCCGCCACTGCGTGATGCCATCCGAATGGCACTTGAAGCACAGTTCGTACTCGAAGCGCGCGAATTCGACGACTCGTCCGCCGCGGTCCACGCCGGACACAAACTGCGTGGTCGGCCCGACCAGCTTGGGCAACGTGCTGGAGGCGGTCAGGGCATCGCCCACCGCGGAAAGTGCCGCAGGCGCAACGGCATGGGGGTTGTGGCAATCGACGCATTCCACGTGACGGGGCATGAGCCGGGGGTCTTCGGTCGGATCGTGCCGGCCGGTGGTCTGGCCGACCGGGTGGATGCTGCGCTTGCGCAGTTCGCTGGCGATGTTGGTCTTCGCCACGCTGCCGCCGTGGCAGCTCAGGCAGTTGTCCTCCTCGCGCTGAAATCGCAGGAGGCGCTCGCGCCCGCTCGCGGAGTGGATCTTGTGGCAACTGGTGCAGCCGTTGTCCGCGACCGTGTGGTAGGGGAGCTTTTCGCGCGGGTCTACGTTGCGGCCGGTCACCACGGCGGCACTGAGCGCATGGCTGCTGGACCGCCAGCCGAGCATTTCGTGGCAGCTCAGGCAGATGGTGGAGCGCACATCGGGCACGCGGAGGAAATTGCCCAGGCGGTTGTTGTGCGGATCGTGGCAGGTGGTGCAGTGCACCTCGCCATGTGCGCCGAGCGGCAGCTCGGGGGTGAGCAGGTCGGGATTCTTGAGCTGGTGATCGCGGGCCGCCAGCGCGCGATCGAAACGGAAGCCGATGGGGTGATCGTCGGATAGATCTTCGGTCAAGTCACTGGGGCCGGGGGGAATGGTGCGGCGGGTCATGGCGATGGGCTCGGTCTGGGGGCGCGAGGCGACGAGCCCCAGGGCCATGGCGCCGTCGTGACAACTCAAGCACATTTTCGACGGCCCGCTGGGCTGGTCGATGCGCGCGTCGGTGGTGGAACTCTGATAGATGCGGTAGTGCACCTGGCGCTCGAGTCGGTTCCACAGCGGGGTCTGGCCGGTGGCGTTGTGCGGGGCGTGACAGAAGATGCACACCTGCCCTTCCTGAAGCGCGTGGACGGTGCCCGGGCCGGAGGCGCTGAGGTCGTGCGGCGAGCCCACCACGCCGTCGTCGGCCGAAGCGCGCGCCGCACCGAGGAAGGCGAGCGTCACGGCGATTCGCAGTGTCTTCATCACGGCACTAACTCGAAAACCTGTACCCGCCGGTTATACGTATCCGCCACCCACAACCGGTTCTGCGCATCCACCGCGGCGCCCGCGGGCAGCCAGAATTCGCCCGCGCTCCGCCCCTCCCCACCGAAGGCCAGCAGCAGCCGACCCTCGGCGTCGAACGCCTGCACGTTCTCGAACTGGGCATCGACCACCCAGATGTGGCCATTCCTATCCACGGCCACGCCCTTGGGCAAGGCGAAGTCACCCATGGCGTCTCCCTTGCGGCCGAAGGCACCCAGCCATTGGCCGTCGGCGGTGAACCGCTGGACGCGGAAGTTCATGCCGTCCGAGACGATAATATCCCCCGCGGAGGTGCAGGCCACGTGGGCGGGGAAGTTGAACTCGCCGGGGCCGGCGCCGCGTCGACCGATCGAGAAGAGCTTCACACCTGTTGGCTCGAACACGTGCACGGCGTGCGCGCCCGCATCGGCGACGTAGATGCGCCCGTTTATGGCGTTGTAAGCCAGGCCGGCGGGGCGGATGAGCGATTCATCATCCACCACGCGGGCAGTCAGCGGTCGGTGTTTTCGCCTTCGCCTCGCGGGAGCTTTGGCCCCATCATTGAGTTCCACAAGGACGACTTGCGGATTGCGGCTGTCGGCGATCCAGAGGGTGTCACCGGCCCAAGCGACGCCGATGGGCGCATCCGGGAGCGGTGGCGGCAACGATTGACCGTTGGATGGGGAATCCCCACGTTCGGGCGGGCTCAGGCCCGCGGCTTGCTGGAGCGAAAGCACTTCGAGTTTGGCGGCGTCCAGGCGCAGGTATTGTGGCGTGGCGAGGTCCAGGAGATGTACGCAGTGGGCGTTGGGGTCGGCGATGGCGATGCGGTGGCCATCGGCGTGGACCGCCACGGCCTGGGGCGTCAACAGTGGGGTCATGTCCTCGGGCCCGAACAAGGCACGATTCCACGCGGCCGACCAAGAGGAGCGCGTTGCAGGCTCGAACGGTCCGACGATCTGCCCGAGATAACGAACGCGTTCATGTTCCGGCGGCGTGGGCCAGACGAGCCGTTCGCGGGCCGGTTCCAGCAGGGGTTTGCGGGGGCGGGCGCATCCGGAAGCCACAAAGACCATGCCGCCGACCGCGAGCAGGCCATACAGCGGCGCCAGATTCGGACCCAACCGTCTGCTGGGGTCCTTCCTTTTCCGCGTTCCGCATTTCGCCTTCCGCATTCTCGTCATCGGCGCACCTCCCGCCTGGCCGCGAACAGGTGCGACAGGTCGCGGCGGACGTTAAGCCATACGCCGAAGCCTTCGTCGCGGTTGCCGCGGATGCGCAGCAGGTCGTACTCAACGGTCAGTTCGACGGTGAGGTAGCCGCGCTGGTACTGCAAGCCGCATTCCAGATCCACGGCACTGGATTCGCCGTCGCGCGAGTTGTCTTCCCAGCGGTAGGCGGTGTTGAGTTGCGCGGCAAGGGTGGGCGAGAGGCGCATTTCATTGCGCAGGTCCAGTTCGATCCACCACACGTTGCGCGGATCGAAATCGCCCTTGTAGTCGTAGTAGGAAGCCTGGGCCGCGGCGTCGAGCGTGTACCCCGCGGTGCGCGCCAGCGTGGCGCGGGTGGTGAACTGGAATGCGTCGTAGGGCTCGATGTCGTCGTTGAACAGCTCCACCTCGCCGGTGACCGACCAGTCGGGCTGATCGAAGCGCAGGCCGAAGCGGTGCCGCTCGGTGTTGTCGGTGAACACCGGCGTGCCGCGTGAACCGTCGGCGTACTGGCGGCGGATTTCGAAGGCGTAATAAGGAGTGAGGCCGCCGGTGAATTCGTGCTCCAGGCGCAGGTCCGCACGGTAAGAGTCGACGCGCGAGCCGAGGGGAATGCGAAAGCGATAGTCGACCAGAACGGTTTCTCCGTCCGCCATGCGACCGCTCAGCCGTCGAGTCAGGTAGGTGCGGCGGCCCACCACATAGATGAGGTAGTCGGTTCCTTCGATGAAGAGGCGCGTGCGGGTGGCGTTGAACACGCGAATGGACAGGCGGTGTACGTCGGCGTTGCGCAGGAAGGCCGGGCGCGTGGGGTCGAGGGTATGTGCCTCGGCGAACACCGGGCGGTCGTTAACGGAGCCCGTGGTGCGCTGTCGATCGTAGGTAAAGGCGGCGTTGGCCAGGAAAGTGCCGCGGCTCGTGGGGCTGCGCCACGACGCATCCACACTTCCGCCGCCTTCGCACGTTTCCACGTCGTCCTCCACCTGTTCGTTCAGCCAGTAGAGGTCACCACTGAGACGGAGGCGGTCGTTGGGACGGTAAATGGCCTGAAGGTCGAACTTGTGTCTGCGGATTTCGATGGCGTACTGCTCCTGGCGGTAGAAGCTGTAGCGATAAATGGTCTGGAACTTGTCACTGTGCTTAAGGGTCAGGCGGGGAACGAATTCCAGTTCGTCGCGCGCCAGGTCGCCCTGTTCGTTGTTCCAGCGGAGGTAGGTGTCCAGGCGGTGCCGTTGCTGATCGCCGAAGGCGAGGTCGTGCTCGATGCGCAGTTGGTCGCGGCGGGTGTCGAAGCTGGTCAGGCTCCCCTGGTATTCGCTCTCTTCGCGTTCGTGGTCGTAGGCGATACGCAGGCCGTGGCCGTCGCGGAAGGCCCAGCGGTGATCGGTGAAGAGGCGGCTGCGGGTCAGGTGTTCGTCGTCGAAGTCGCGCCGGCTGCCGGTGCGGTCCACATCAGACCATTCGAAGCCGACTTCGCCCGTCCAGATGCCGTGCGTCAAGTGCAACGACACGCCCGCTTCCTGGCGTTCGTCGAGGAGGGAGGGAAGGAAGCGGCGGGGAACGCGGTCACGGGCGCTGCGCGCGTAGGCGTGCATGGAAACCGGCTTGGTGGGCAGCACGTCGAGGCTGAGGTCATACTCAAGCAGCAGGCCGGTTTCTCCATCGGATCGGGAGACGCTGTTGAAACGCTCGTCGTAGTGTTCCTGAAGAAGGCCGATCTTCAGACTGCTGTCCCAGCGGATGAAGTTGGGATCCACCAAGTCGCCGGTCAGACCAAGACGAATCGACTCGGAAAAGCGCCAGTCACGGTTTCGTTGCACGGTGTCGAAGCGGTCGGCGCGGGTGGAGCGCACGCGGCGGTGCTCGTAGCTGCCGTCCAGCTCCAGGGTCAGTTCCGTCGGTCGCATGTGCAGCGTGCCGGGTTGGAAGCGGGAAGGCGGAGGCGCATCGCCGTCCTGTTCGGCTCCGTGGGCCGAAGCCATGGATAGGCAAACCAGTACCAGCAGTGAACCTGGCGGGCGCGGGCGAGTTACCAGCCTCCGCGCGTGTCCGACCTCAGTGTGCGGGTCAGCCGCCATCGGTACGGTCGTCACCCATCGAGGCCGTGTACCCTGTCGCACGCCGATGATGATCCACGTCAATACTGCGGAGTCCTCCAACCCGAAAGCACGCCGCGCCGCGTCGATCGGGTTCCATATTTGGCTCAGCCGCAAGATCCGATGGCCGACTCTACCACGATGGCATACCCTGACAATCGGCATTCCAGCGCGCCATTGTCCATGGGTTGACGGCGTAGGCTGGCGCTCTTCCGCCGAAAACAGCCCGAGGATGCGGTAAACGTTGCCGGGACCATTCCGGTCGATTCCGGGATGCGGCCAGGCCGATTGGGGGAAATTCCCCAGCGGGGTGGGGATTTTCCCCAATTCCCTCTTCCAGAGTCACCGGGCAAGGGGCTTTGGCACCACCCCGGGTGCAGGGCTTTTCGCGAATCCCGGGGGCCGAGGGATTCGTCTCCGGTCTTGGCGTCGTCGGGTGGGTTGGCATCGAAATTGCAGGCCGAATGCCGGCTGGAGGAGTTTTTCCCAGTCGGGATTGTCAGAAGCACTCGTTTGGCGGTACGCTGCTACCCTCGGTACGGTGAGCGTGCTCATCGAACAGTGCAAGTCCGGAGAGAGGTTTATGTCTATTTGGTCTACGTATCCCTCAGGTCTTCGCGTGCCTGGGCGCGTCGGTGTCTCGGGCCTTGCCGCGTTGGCGTTGGCGGTGATACCGCAGTGCGTGCCGGTGCCGCCGGGCAACGGGAATGCCAACGGTAACGACAACACCGGCGGACCACAGTACAACAACACCACCGACCCGACCAACAAGAGTGCTACGTATGTGGGCGCCGACGCCTGCCGAGCGTGTCACCCGAACATCGCGGAGCAGCACGCCATCCACGGCCACGCGCATAAACTGACGAGAATACAAGGCGAGGCGCCGCAGTTTCCCGCGGAGGGCGTGTTCGCCGGCGTGCCCGATCCGCCGGAAGGATACACCTGGGCGGACATTTCCTATGTCATTGGCGGGTACATTCGCAAGGCACGTTTCATCGACCAGGAAGGCTACATTCTCACCACCGGCATCGAGGGCGTGCCCACGCAATGGAATGTCGAGTTTCCCGCGAACGGCACGGTGCCCGGGTTTGTGAATTACGAATCCGGGGCGACTGCGCGGAAGCCGTACGATTATACCTGCTTTGTGTGCCACACCACCGGCGCGCTGCCGCAGGACGAGGATTTTCCTGAATTCCAGGAGAACCGTCCGGGCTTCATCGGCACATGGCAGGAGCCGGGCATCCAGTGCGAGGAGTGTCACGGCCCGG
>CAZMVD010000087.1:0-17510 GCA_964569425.1 uncultured Phycisphaeraceae bacterium | reverse complement strand
CGTGAACGTGATCGAATACACCCTCACCGCAGCCCTCGACGGCGCCTGCTGCCAGCCGGATGGCACCTGCGCGGACGCGACCGACCCGCCCTGCACCCTCGACGGCGGGACGTTTGTCGAGGGCCAGACGTGCTCGGCCCCGGATTTCTGCTGCCTGCCGGGCGGCGACTGCGCGCTGCTCCCGCACGCTTGCTGCATGGGAGCCGGCGGCACGTTGGCCACCGACCCCAACTGCGACGCCGACGGCGACGGCGTGCCGGACTGCATCGACGTCTGCCCCGGCGTGGACGACGCGAAGTACGCCCCCCATTGCGCCACCGCCATCCCCGCGGCCACGGCCTGGGGTGCCGCTATCCTGGCCCTCCTCCTGCTCACCGCCGCCAAGCTCGCCGCCCGCGCGAATAGCGACCCGGCTTAGCCGGGTTCTACTGAATAGCGAATTGCGAATGAACAAGGAGGCGTACGCCGGTCTCCCCCCGCCGCGCAGTGGGACCGACATGCACGGTGGGACCGGTAAGCGCCGTGGGACCGGATTCCCAACCGTTCGTCTCGGCTTTCCGCCTTTCGGCTCTTATTTCGTGCCTCCGTGGCTTCGTGGCTTCGTGGCTCCGTGGCTTCGTGGCTTCGTGGCTTCGTGGCTTCGTGGCTCCGTGGCTCCGTGGCTTCGTGGCTTCGTGCCTCTTTGTCCATTCGCCATTCGACAATCGACAATCCCAAATCCGCATTCCGCAATCCTCTCGCGTCCTACATTGCCGATCCGGCAGCGCACCGCATTTCCGCGCCAAACGGTCTTTCGACGACCCGGGGGTGGGTCACCGGCTACTAACCGGTGCTGCGGTGGTCCGCGCGTGATCGAGATTGGGTCGGCCCCCGATGCCGGTGGAGTCGAAACTCGCTATAATAGCCGCCGATGTCCTCGGGCCGGACCAGTCTGACTTCACGTCTGCTGCCGCTGATGCCGGTCGGCGTGCTGGTTCTTTTCTGGACGGCTGGTTCTATGCTGGCGCTCGTACCGCCCGCGGTGTTCCCCGGCCCGGATCGCGTTCTCGCGGGGTTTGCGGAAGAAATTCGCACCGGACGGTTGTTCAACGATATCGTGGTGTCGCTGTTTCGGGTCGGGTCAGGGTTTCTGGCCGCGGCGCTGGTCGGTATCCCGCTGGGATTGTTGTTGGGGCGCCGCGCACTGTTGCGCCACGCGCTGAGTCCGGCGATCAACTTTTTCCGCAGCTTGTCGCCGCTGGCGTGGATTCCGTTTGCGATCTTGTGGTTCGGCATCGGAGATCTTCCGGCCATCTTTCTGATCTTTCTCGCGGCGGTGTTCCCGCTGATCATGGCGACCATGGTGGCGGTGAGCGGCATTCCGCGCGTCTATTTTCGCGTGGCCTATGAGCATCAACTCGCGGGCTGGGAGCTCATGCGTCGCGTCACACTGCCGGCCATTCTGCCTGAGTTGATCACGGCCCTGCGGGTCACGGCCGGGCTGTCGTGGCTGGTGGTGGTCGCGGCGGAAATGGTCGCGGGGCGGGACGGCCTGGGCTTTGCGATCATGGATGCGCGCAACGGTCTGCGAACGGACCTGGTGGTGGTGGGGATGGTGGTGATCGGCACGATCGGGGTCGTTCTGGATCGACTCTTGACCGGGCTGACGCTGGTCCCCAGTGTGCGGTGGGGCTATGAGCGATAGGCCGCTTTCCGCGATCGGGCTGTGCCGCCGCTTCGGCGAGGTCGAAGTGCTGCGCAACCTCGAGCTGGAGGTCGATCACGAAGAGTTCGTGGCCGTGGTCGGCCCATCGGGCTGCGGCAAGAGCACGCTGCTCGCGCTGCTTTCGGGTTTCGAAAAGCCGACCAGTGGCCAGGTGGTCCGCCGCGGACGGGTGCGGACCGTGTTTCAGCGCGACGGGTTGTTTCCCTGGCTGACCTGTGCGGAGAACATCGAACTGGGCATGCGCGAGAATCCGAATGTGAATGAGCGTCGCCGGGAAAGGGATCGGCTCCTGGCGATGATTCACCTCAACGGCTTTTCGGACCACTATCCCTATCAGTTGTCGGGTGGCATGCGCCAGCTCGTCGAACTGGCGCGGGCGGTGGCCGGCAATACGGACATCCTCCTGATGGATGAACCGTTTTCGGCGCTCGATTACCTGACGCGGCTGCGCATGCGGCGGGAGCTGATTCGCCTGCTGGAGCAATACCCGCGGGCGGTGGTATTCGTGACGCACGATATCGAAGAGGCCGCCCAACTTGCCGATCGCATCGTGTTGTTGTCGGAGCGTCCCGGGCGGATTCGCCGCGAAGTTCGACTAGACGCGCCGCACCCCCGGGGACCGGCGCATCCGCTGGTGGTGCGCACAGTGCAGCGTATTCTCGGGGAAATGGGCCTGGAATCACCTGCACGAAAGTCGCCCTCCGCAGACCCGTTGCCAACCTGTGATCGGAAGGAGTAAGCCATGAGCAATCGATTTCCCTTGATAAGCCGCGCCCTGGTGGCGGTGGCCGTTCTGCTCGTCCTGGCCGTGCTGCGCTATCGACCCTGGACGACGGGCGACACATCGACCGCGACGACGGAGAAGCTCACCGTCGGCTTCCTGCCCGTGACTTGACACCTCACGTGCCCGGTCACCGACTTCGCGTCGCGGACCAGCACGTCGACTCGGTTCGAGTCGCAACGATACGCCGATTTCCCGTCCATGGCCGAGGCCTTCAAGGCGGGCCGGCTGAGTGCGTGCTTTTTCATCGCCCCGCTAGCGATGAAACTCCGCGAACAGGGAATCCCCGTCAAGATCGCCTACCTCGGCCACCGCGATGGCTCCACCGTGATGGTGCGCAAGGACGATCCGGCCGCAGGTCTTCGTGACCTCAAGGGCCGCCGCTTCGGCATCCCCAGCCGCTACAGCAACCAGTATCTGGTCATCACCAGACTATTGGAAGAAGAGGACGTCGAGCGCGACGATATCGAGTTCATGGAGCTTCCGCCTCCCGACATGCCCGGCGCACTGGCCGTCGGCGCCATCGATGCCTATTTCATTGGTGAACCGCACGCCGCTCGCGCCGAGTTAGATGGGACCGGGCGCGTCCTTTATCATGCCAAGGACATCTGGCCACGGTTCATTTCTTGCGTACTGGTCGTCAACGAAGCGCTGATCCGCGAACGTCCTCACGTGGTGCGCGATCTGGTTCGCGGCATCGCCGAAAGCGGAGAATGGGCGGAGCGCAACCGGCTCGACGCCGCCAGGCTCTCCGCCCCCTATTTCCGCCAGGACGAAGCCGTCGTGCGCCATGTTCTCACCACGCCGCCCGATCGCGTCAGCTATCGTATGCTCACGCCCACCGACGAGGAGTTTCAGCGTATTCACGACATGGCCATCAAGGCCGGCATCCTGGAACGCCCCCTCGACATCGGGCAGTTGCTCGATCGCACATTCATTCCACCGGACATCGAACCGGCACGCATCGACATGGCCGGGCTGGGACCACTTCCGTAGTTGCACGCGCATTCGGCGGGGGCCGGCGCGACCCTGGCCTAAAGGGGCGCATCTTGACGGCGGGGAGAGCGCGGGGAAGAATGGCCATCGGCCGAACCGTGACCCTGCACCGGGGAGCAACGCACCCGTGCCGGGCCCCCAGCCGACGCTATCGTCCGCCTCACTGACTGCGCGAACGCCCTGTGCGGGGCTCAATGCCCCGACGACCCCCTCAAGACGGACCCCGGCCTAGGTGGGTGCCAAGTGAATGACACCGAAGACGCCGACGGCGACGGCGTGCCCGACTGTATCGACGTGTGAACCGGCGTGGACGACGCGAAGTTCGCGCCGCACTGCGTCACCGCCATCCCCGCGGCCACCGCCTGGGGTGCTGCGATCCTGGCCCTCCTCTTCCTCACCGCCACCAAACTCGCCGCCCGCGCGAATTGCGACCCCGCATAGCCGGGTTCTACTGAATAGCGAATTGCGAATGAATAAGCAGGCGTACGCCGGTCTCCCGCCGCGCAGCGGGGCCGACATGCACGGTGGGACCGGATTCCCAACCGTTAGCCCCGGCTTTCCCCCTTTCGGCTCTTATTTCGTGCCTCCGTGGCTTCGTGGCTTCGTGGCTTCGTGCCTCTTTGTCCATTCGCCATTCCTGATTCGCCATTCGCCATTCCCCAATCCGCAATCCGCAATCCCCCCGGCCACCGAGTGCCACACCGTGGCACCAGACCAGAACCTTGACACAACGAACCCAAAGTAATGCACCTGCACAACAGCGACCGAAAACGCGCCGTAAATCCTGAATCCACAAAAAGAACCCCCACGGCACGACCCACCCCCGGCGGCCGTCGGCCAAAATCTACGAAACCGCCGCAATTCTCCCCTGCCGGCGAATTTGTGTGCCCATTTTCGTACCCCGGCAGGCTACAATCAGCTATTCTCGACAGGCGGTTCACGGCGACACCAGCGCCGCCGCAGGAGGGGAATGGAAAAAACGCCCTTCAAATCCGCATCACCGCACCGCAACCCCCGCGCCGCCTCCGCGCGCGCCGCTCGCCTGTTGATGATGGGCATCGCCATCCTCCCCGCCGCCGCCCCCCTCCGCGCCACCGGTCAATCCACCGGCCCCGATGTCATCGTCGGCGACCTCCACCAGGTCCAATATCACGGCGCCGTCGCCGGCGGACTCGCCGCGCTCTCCGTCGGCACCATCTCCTGCAACATCGGTGATGAACCGCTCGACTGGTTCGCCAACGACACCCGCCACCCCGTCATCGGCCAGCACCTGTACCGATACATGGACGACCGCTTCGAACAGATCGGCATCAGTTGGGTCAAGCACGGTTTCTTCGCCGAATCCGGCGGTCTCTGCGGCGGCCCCTGTTTCGGCGATTCCACCGGAACCCACCTCGGCCCCGGCTGCTCCGATGCCTACTCCGCCAACCTCAACGGCCAGTCCGGCAACCTCGGCCCCCGCGGGGACATCAACGCCTGGCGCGGCACGTTCCCTTATCCCTTCTCCGCCCCCCCGCCGGCGCCGGTCGTCGGCCGCCGCCTCCAGGCCCATCTGGGTGACCTGCTTCCGTCACTCAACCCCGGCGCCCTCTACTTCGTCGAAGGGCACTACGTCACGCGCGACGATGCCGCCGTCCACAACCATTTCAACAACGCCTCCCACCGCCGCCTCACCATCGTCGGCAGTCCACCGTCCATCAACTTCACCCTCGTCGGCGCCACCGAACGCCAGCGCCCCGCCATTCGCGCCTGGCGCGATCTCGACCCCGCCGTTGTCGAAACCGATATCCGCATTCCCGGCGAAGGTCTCCTGCTTCTCGCCGCCAAAGCCCAGGACCTCGGCGACGGCTACTGGCGCTACGAATACGCCCTCCACAACCTCAACTCCGATCGTAGCGTTGGCGCTTTCACGGTGCCCATCGAACCCGCCGCCGATGTGCGAAACATCGGCTTCCACGACGTCAACCACCACAGCGGCGACCCCTTCGACCCCACCGACTGGCCCGGCCTTTTCGCCGGCGCTCAGATCGCCTGGTCCACCACGCCGTTTGAGATCGACCCCAACGCCAACGCCATCCGCTGGGGCACGCTCTACAACTTCCGCTTCGAAGCCGACCGCCCTCCTGTGCCCACGCGTGTCACCATCGGCCTCTTCAAACCCGGCGGCCTGCCCGAACTGTTCGCCGCCACCATCGGCCCCGCCCATCCCCCGTTCGATTGCAACGCCAACGGCCTGCCCGACGAGTGCGACCTCGACTGCGGCGCCCCCGCCGGCCCCTGCGACCTGCCCGGCTGCGGCACCAGTCTCGATCTCGACGCCAACGGCATCCCCGACGAATGCGACCCCGACTGCAATGCCAACGGCGTCCCCGATCATCAGGACATCGCCTCCGGCGCCAGCGCCGACTGCAACCAAAACACCGTCCCCGACGAGTGCGACCTCGACGCCGATGGCGACGGCCTCATCGACGATTG
This sequence comes from uncultured Phycisphaeraceae bacterium, assembly GCA_964569425.1. Classification (GTDB taxonomy): domain Bacteria; phylum Planctomycetota; class Phycisphaerae; order UBA1845; family UBA1845; genus JACQXM01. The sequence goes on along the minus strand of CAZMVD010000087.1, from coordinate 11,553 downwards.
CGATCCCTGCCCCCTCGACCCCGACAACGACGCCGACGGCGACGGCGTCTGCGTTCCCGAAGATCTCTGCCCTTCCGATCCCTTCAAGACCGCGCCCGGCCAGTGCGGTTGCGGCCTGCCCGACACCGACTCCGACGGCGACGGCCGCGCCGACTGCATCGACAACTGTCCGTTCTTCCCCAACAGCAATCAACGGGATGCCGACAACGACGGCATCGGCGACGCCTGCGACAACTGCCCCGACGTACCCAACAATGACCAGCTCGATACCGACGGCGACGGCATCGGTGACGCCTGCGACCCCTGCCCGCTCGATCCCCTCAATGACGCGGACGGCGACGGCGTTTGCGCACCCGAAGACGCCTGTCCCTTCGATCCGCTCAAGATCGCCCCCGGCCAGTGCGGCTGCGGCGTTCCCGATTTCGACACCGACGGCGACGGTACGGCCGATTGCATCGATCAGTGCCCGCTCGACCCCGCCAAGGTCGTCCCTCTGTTCTGCGGCTGCGGGCAGCCGGAAACCGATTCCGACGGCGACACCGTCCCCGATTGCATTGACCAGTGCCCCGGCATTGACGACTTGTTGGACAACGACGCCGACGGCGTGCCCGATTGCGTGCAGGCCATTCCCGCGGCCTCGACGTGGGGGTTGTGCGTCCTCGCGCTGCTCCTGCTCACCGCCGCAAAACTCGCGTCTACCTGGAGGACCGAGCCGCTACCCTGATTTTGTATGGACCCTGTGGTGCCTGTGGATCCTTGGATTCTGTCAATCATCGCCGCCGCGCTCGCCGGCCTGCTCGTCGGCATGAACCTCGGCTTCCTGCTCGCGCGCCGCGCTCAGGACCGTTCACTTCACCGGCACCGCCACGTCGAACGCCACGCCCGCCGCCTCGCGGCGCGCTGGTCCGTCACCCGCAATTCGCGTTCATTGGTCGCCGCCTTTCGCGCTCTCTCCGCCGAACCGCCCGACTCGCCGCGCTACCCGCTCCGCCGGCGCGAAGCCCAACGCGCCCGCGCCGCCTGGTGCCGCGCCATCGACACCTTCCAGTCCGCCGAGGCCGAACGCCTCGCCTGGAGCGCCATGCGGCCTCGCCACGCCAAGAGTGCCACTCCAGTGGCACCCGTCGGCGCCGATGCCCTCCGCGTCGCCATCGAAGGATCCGCCGCCGACGTACAACGCTTCGTCACCCAACTGGATCAGGCAGATCGCGCCGTCCTCGAAGAACTGCAACAGGAACTCACCGGCCCGCCCACACGCGGCGGCCGCGTCACCCGCGCCGCCGCCGACCTGTTGAGTCTCCTTCGCGCCATCGCCCGCCGCTGGGCCGACCGGCCCTGAACCGCCCGCGCCGTGGCAGCACGATTGCGCTTCCGGTCAAGCTGTGCGATTCACAATCCGCGCGCTGCGCCCGCGCGAGCGCTTCCCACGGTCGTCCACGAAGTGCGTGAGCTAGGTTCGCCCGTGCCCCTGGTGCTGCCGCAGCCTTTGAAAATGAGAAACCGCCCTCGCCAGCCGCTCGAGCGTCTGCTGGCCCTCCAATTGCGATTCCAGTCCGACGAAATGAAACCCCAGCGATGCGCGCCCCTGGTCCGTAGCCTCGATGTGTCGCAGCACCGCCTCGATCATGAACGCCGGCGCTCCTTGGCGGACAGCGAAGACACATTGAAAGAGTTGGCCGGCGGCGTCCCCCTTCAACTCGGCCACCTTGACCCGCAACCCGCCCGCCGACACATCCTCGAGTTGCCCGTGACGCACGTCGCGCTGTCCGCCCGCCGCGGCCGCCGTCTCCTCCAGCCGCCAGAAACGCACCGCGATCACCACGCCGTCCGGCGGCGCCACCCGCTCAAACACCCGGCGCTGCAGTTGACGAAGCTGCTCAGGCTGCGCCATTCGCACCGCAAAGCCGAACGAGCGCCGTTCCACCGCCAGGATCGTCCCGTTGAAGATGCACTTCTTGTGCCCCAATCGAAAGTGGACGCCCACCGGTTCCCCGACCGTCGGAAGCGCCGGCGGCTCGTGTCCCGCGCCGCCAAGCTGCACAACCAGTTGGCCCCCTTCCAGCCGGAAGAAAGTCCCGACCAGATCCTCCCAGCCGTGGGTGCTCCGCCGCGAAAGCGTCACCCGGCACCGGCGACGCACCGCATCGGCCAGCAGACGCTCCCGTTGATCCGGCGGAACCAGTATGTTGCTCGGCATCACCCGCGCTCCTGCGCTTCGATCCCCGTGACGGTTGCAACCCCGCGCAGCGCCGCGCGCATCTGCCACGGTGCAACTAGGGCACCCGCTGCGCGCTCGGTCGAAGCCGGACCCCATTACCGGTGCGCGGTGCAACGTCGGCGTGCGGCTGAACATCCGTTCAACCGTCTGTCGCCGACGCCCGGAATCTCCCTTGGTCTTTTCGTCTGACCGACTTGCCCGCTGAAATGAGCCACGCGGTATTGCGCACTGCAACGTCCCCCGACCGCACCGTCAGGGCGCCGCGCCGCCGCTTGCACATCGCTCCATCCGATAATGGCCGCACCCGCCGCGTCCCTGCGTACTACGAACGCAGGGTGCCGGACGAATCCACGGCGCCGGCCGCGGAAACAAATTCCGCCGTCTCCCGCGGCTTATAGGAACCGGTCAACGTCACCAGCAACCCCGGCAAGGCGCACAACAGCCCCACCATGCGAATGCCGAACGCCATGCACACAATCTGCGATGGACTTCCGTAGTTGGAAAGGAAGTAACGGTAAGTCAGTTCCACGGTGCCCAATCCCTGCGGCGGACCCGGCAGCGCCTGCACCACCACCCCCGTATAGAAATAGGCGTAATACTCCAGCACGTTGCCCGCATGTGCTTCCATCGCCAGCGCCCGCGCCACCGTGAAATAGGCCCCCACCGCCACACCCTGTAGCAGCACCGTGAGCAGAATGGCCGCGAACACCGTTCGCTTGCGCGCCGCCAGCGCCTTGGCCGTGTTGTCGATGCGCACCAGATGCTGCACGATCCGCGACGGACCGCGCAACAACCGCGGAATCAGCAACCGCCGGACCGGCGGCGCAAAATACAACGCCACACCCAACACCCCCGCGCCCAGCACGCCGATCATGTAGGGACGAAACAGCGACAGGGCGCTGTCCCCCGGTGCGAACACCGTCAACGCCGCCACCACCAGCAGCAGCGCCGCCAGCCCCACCACCCGATCGAGAAAAACCGTGGTCACCGCTTCCGTCTTCTGATCGGTGTGCAGCGAAAGGAAATAGGCCTTGAACACGTCGCCCGCATTCGAGCCCAGCGGCGTGGCAAAGTTCAGAAAGTTGCCCGCGAAGGTGAGCTTCAGACACTCCCAGTAACTGATCATGATCTGTTGAGCGCGCAGCAGAATCAGGAATCGATACGCCTGCGGCACGATCACCGGAAAATGAATGAGCACCGCCAGCAGCAGCAGCCCCTTGCGGCTGTTGCGCCACGCCGAGGCCAGCCCGAAACTCAGCTTCACGCCGCCGGTCTCATCGCGCGCCAGCTCCGCATGCGCGATCCGCACCGTCTCGCCCGAAGGCAGCGCCACCACCAACGGATCGCCGTCATCGACAATGCGCCCCACCACGTCCGCCCGGCCATCCGCCAGGTGTACATGGTCGTGGATCGTCACCCCCTGAATGACAATCCACAACGCCCCAACGCACAGCGCCAGGCGCAGCACGTCGAACCAGCGTTTCTTGGCCCGCGGCGTCATCGACGATACCCGCCTCCTAATGGCGCCCGGGACATCCCGGCACCCCTCATCGGTTCCTGCTATGATCGGTATCCTAGCCCCTGCCGCTGCAGAAGCCATGAGGTGTAGTGTCGGTCACACGCTCATCCGCCCGGCGCCGCCGGGTGCTCGTCAGAAGCGCGAACCCATTCCCGCCACGACTGCTCGAACGTCGCCGGCGTCATGCCGTCATAGGCCGCCGCCAGCGCCTCCGCGATCGACAAACCGTCCTTCAACGATCGCACAAACCGAGCAAAACGCTCACGCCCGCGCCACTCCAGATAGCGGACCAGACTGTGCGCAAGGGAATACTGGTGCACCGCGATGGGCCCGCTGTCGGCAATCAGGTCGCGCACCGGCCAGTCATAACGCACGAATGGACGTGCAATCAGCCCCGCATTGCCCCCGTGGGGACAGCGTTCTCCAAGCACGCGATCCGCAATCAGGTCCGCAAAGCCCTCGTTGACCCAGTGCGGAATCAATCGCGGAGAATACAGCCGATGCAGAAAAGCGTGCGTGCCCTCGTGCACCAGCGTGCAGGCGAATCGATCATAATCGGCCGGCGTCCGACCGTTGCGCACCAGCACCACGTGCGTATGGCCGTTCTTCTCGATGGAGCGCGTGTAGCCGACGGCGCCGGCGCCGTCGTACCCGTCAAACTTTTGGGCGAATTTCTGAAACCGCGCCCGGCTCTGCCACGCAAACACCGGACACTTGGATAGAAAAACCTGTTGACCCGCCGCAAGGCCGAGCTGTCCCGCGACCGCCGCATACATCGCTTCGCACCATTCCGCCAGGCGCCCCCGCTGGCTCTTCTCCCAATCCGTCCAGATCAGAAAATGTTCGGTCTCGATCAGCACAATGTCCGCGCCGATCACCTCGCGCACTTTGTCGCCGAAGGTGTGATAGGCCGCGAGCGATTTCTCGTAGGCTTCCTCGCTCGTCCCCGCCGGCATGGCCCATGCCGTCTCACTCTCGTCTGTCATGGGCCGCGCCTCGCCCTCTTCAGTCAACCCCCCCTCGCCGCCCGTCGCCGGCGCGACCTCGGGAACCAACAAGGCACTCGCTTCCCCCGCGGCGTGGGCGGAACGCCGCGCGTCGGAAAAGGCGCGCTCGACTCGTTTCGCCATGTTTGGGTCGAGACGCTTGGCATGTTGGAAGGCATCGGCCGCAAGGTCGTTGCGCCCGCGCGCCAGGGCAAACAAACCCAGCCCAAAGTGATCGTCAGCGGACAGGTCTTCGAAGCTGCCCCGCGCCAAAACCAGCAGATTAAGTCTGGCTCCGTACGCCGACCCCGCCTCTAACTCGCTCCACCCGAAAACATAAGGCGTCTGCCCGTGCACCACGACCAGCCCGTGGTCATTGTGGTCGGCCACCAAACCAGTCACCTGTCCGCCGGTCAGCAGCCGCAGCGTGACCTCTATGGTCGTGGATTCGCCACCCCAGACCCCGGAGCCCGTCCCCAAGACCAGGAAGATACAAGTCAGAATGCGCACGCCGCGGCCTCGAGGACTTTGCCGGAGCCGCGCCTCCGCACATTCGCATGGTTTCTCCTGGCGAAAGGCCATCGATGACCACAACTTGAACGCGTTCATGGCGCGCCGTCAGTGGCCGGGGAATCGTCATCGGCCGCAGCGGAATAGTTGCCCGCGATGATTTCCAGCGCAGGGTAGCGACCTTGTAGTTGCCGAAGCTGTGCGCGGTTCATGCGCAAGTCCATCTCGACCTTGTCAGACAGATACCGGCGCGCGCCGATTTCGGCCCGCTTGCCCAGCTCCGCCAGCAGCTTACCATCGCCCGTCGGCACGCGTACCGTGACCTCTGCCGTGGTGCCGTACATCCGCTCGGTAACCGCGGCCACCAGCGGCTCCAGTCCGCTGCCCGTCAACGCGGAGATACACAACGACGTGGCGCGGTGCCGCACCAGCATCTCGACCATCGCGGCGTCATCCACCACGTCCATTTTGTTGAGCAGTGTAATCTGCGGCGTCTGCCCGCAGCCCAGTTCGCCCAGCACGCGATCCACCGCCTCCATCTGCTGAAACGCATCGTGCGCGGAGATATCCACCACGTGCAGCAATAAATCGGCGTGAATCGCCTCTTCCAGCGTGGCCCGAAACGACGCCACCAGGTTGTGCGGCAGGTCGCGAATGAACCCCACCGTGTCGCTCAGCAACACGCTTCGCCCCTCCCCCAGTTCCCAGCGCACCGTCTTGGTATCGAGCGTGGCAAAGAGCTGGTCCGCCGCGTAGCGATCCGCCCCGGTCAAGCGGTTCATCAGCGTGCTCTTGCCCGAGTTGGTGTAGCCGACAAGCGATACCGTGAACTCGTCGCACCGCGCGCGGACCTCGCGCTGTTTGCGCTGGTCGATCTCCTCGATCTCGCGCCGCAGGTGGCTGATGCGCTTCTGCACGATGCGCCGGTCAATCTCAATCTGCCGCTCGCCCGGACCGCGCGTGCCCACGCCGCCCACCGCGCCCGCCGCCGTCGCTCCGCCGGCGCCCGCCACACGCTCCAGGTGCGTCCACATGCCGCGGATGCGCGGCGCCGTATATTGAAGCTGCGCCAATTCCACCTGGAGCTGCGCTTCCCGCGTTTTCGCCCGCGCCGCGAAAATGTCCAGAATCAACTCCGTGCGGTCGATCACCTTCACCCCAATGGCCTTCTCCAATCCCCGAATCTGACGAGGCAGCAGATCGTTGTCGAAAATGACGACGTTAGCCAGATGCGCCGAAACCAGTTGCACCAGTTCGTCCAACTTCCCCGTTCCCAGCGCATGACCGGGATCGAGGCTGGTGCGCTTCTGAACCATGCGCTCCGCCACCACCACCCCGGCCGATTCGGCCAGTGCCGTCAATTCACCCAGCGGATCGCGCAGGTCGGCCCTGGTGTTGGGCAGCAGCACGCTGACCAGAATCGCCCGCTCCGGCTCGCCGGGCGTAAGCCGCGTCCGCAGATCCTGCACCGCCTTCACCGGGCCATGAGGGTCTTGCGACTTCTGAGCGGGTGTATTGGAACGAATGGAATGGCGCATCGAATTACGCCCAATCTTATCGCCCGGCACGAAGAACCGTCAAGCTCCGCGTTGTCGATCACCCCCGATTGCTTCATAATTCCCCGCCATGAGCAAGCCCAGCCCCCATTCGACTTCTCCGCCGCTGCCGGTGAACGCCGCACACCTTCAGAGTCCACAGCAACGCCTGGATTTCGTGGTCGATACGGTGCGCGAGATCAGCCGCCAGACCGACCCGCAGGTCATGGTCTCGCTCTTTCGAAAACGGGCGCGCACCCTTTACAGTGGTGACGCGTTCCTCTCGCTCAGCCGCCGCGACCTGCCCGCCCCCCATTACCGCATCACCCGCAGCACGCGCTGGACTGAAGAGATCAACCCATGGGAACAACGCGATCGGCTTCCGGTGTTTCGCGGGGGACTCCTTGCCGACCTCCTCTACAGCGATTTGCCCTCTTTGCGCCGCGACCTGACGATCGCCCCGGACGAGCCGGCACGCGAATACCTCGAAGGAAAACGCTCGCTGATTGCGCTGCCGCTCTATGACCACGGCGTGGCCTTGAACATGGTCATCCGACTCTCGGCAGACCCCGACTGCTTTAACGACATTGACCTCGCGGGCGCCGTCTTCGAGGCCAATCTGTTCGGTTGCGCCACCAGAAACCTCGTGCTCGCCCGGCAGCTTCACCAGGCGCACGCGGAACTGGATTACGAAATGCAACGCGTCGGGCGAATCCAGCGCTGGCTGCTGCCGGCGCGCTTGCCGCACATCCCCACGCTCGACCTCGCCGTCTCCTACGATACCGCCTCCCGCGCGGGCGGCGATTACTACGACTTCTTCGAATGGCCCGAAGGCCGCTGGGCGATGCTCATCGCCGATGTAAGCGGACACGGTACCCCCGCTGCGGTGGTCATGGCCATGCTCCGCACCATGTTGCACGCGCGCGGCCGCGATCCGTCGCCGCCATCGGACATCCTCGCCTGGGCCAACCAACAGCTCGCCGCGCACGTCGGTTCCTACGACGGCACCTTCGTCACCGCCTTCCTGGCCGAGTACGACGCACCCCGCCGGGTGCTGCATTATGCTTCCGCCGGCCATCCGCCGCCGCTGCTGGTCAGACCCGGCTGTGCGGTAAGCGAGCTGGATGCCGCTCAGTCCCTGCCGCTGGCCGTAGACCAGAACGCCCCATTCCACAACGGCAGCGTAAAGCTCGCGCCCCGCGACGCGCTCCTCTGGTTCACCGACGGCGTCACCGACGCGCCGAACGCTGCAGGCGATCGCTACGGCCGTGACCGCCTGGTGGATTGCCTGCGCGACGATCTGCCCGCCGCCCGCGACATGATCGATTGCATCAACGAGAAACTCCGCGCCTTCACCAACGGTACCCCCATCGAAGACGATCGCACGCTGCTCGCCATGCGCGTACGCTGATTCATCCGGACGGCGGTCCGTCCGGCTGTCGCATGATCTCAATCACGGCCAGGTTCCCCTCCACCACCCTTCCGGTCATTCCCGCGTTGTGCAGCGCCTGCACAAGAACCTGGTGAATTGCCTGTCGCCGATTGGGTCCGAACGCGTCGATGGAATCCCCCGCCAGCCAGACCCGCCCGCCGACGCCCAACGTGTTGGCAACCTCTTCCACCAGTCGGCGTGCGTCCTCCGCCACCCGCCCCTGCGCCAGCGCGGCCAGGTCCGCCCGCGTGTCCACCCAGCCGACCTGAAGGCCCAGCCACGAGGGAAAGCTCACCACCCGGGCGCGCATTCCCGCCCGGTGCAGGTAATAGACCATCGCATAGTGGTCATAGTGCAGCGTAATCACCAGGTCTTTGTCGTCCGCCAGCGCCGCCAGCCGCTGGGCACGCGCCCGCGCATAGCTGGTGCCCTCCGGCGCCAGCATGACCCGCGAAAGCGGCAACACGCTGCACAGCACCAGCAGCCCGGTCATTCCCCCCGCCGCCCAACCCACGCGCCCCGGCCAGGTGCGCCGCGCCGACCACGAAATCACCGCGCCCAGCAGCGCCATCGCCGCCGGCCACGACACCAGGTCGTAGCGCCCCGGCAGGTAATGGGGACGCACCAGCAGCGAGTATGCCAACGCGCCGAGAATGGGTGCCAATACCATGACACCCAGGAACAGAAACACGCGCCGCGGCCGAATGCCGTCCCCCACCGGCCAGCCGATCGGCGGCACGCGGAGCGCCCGCCCGCGCCATGCGCCGGCCACCACCACCCCCACCAGCAGCAACGGCGGTGCGAATTCGATCAACTGATGCAGCCAGATGGAGCCCGGTACCACCGTGTCCGACGACAACAGCGACAGCCCCCGCAGGTGGCGCGCGTAGGTACCCGCCGGCAAGAACGCCGACAGCGTCTCCGGCAGCGCGTGCCACGGATCCCAGCCCCCCCCGATCCACGCACTGCCGCCTCCGCGCGCCGCAGGCAAGACCGCCAGCCGGAGATAGGGAACGAACAGCACCACGACGCCCAGCGTGGTCCGCAGCCACGACTTCAGCGCGCCGCGCGGATTACACGACAGTGCCACGCACGCGACACTTGCCGGCAGCCAGTACATCGTGAAGTAATGCAGGTGCAGACAGATCAGCAACGCCGCCCCATACGCCGCCCACCACCGCCACCCCCCGCGCAGCACCGCCTCCACCAGCAGGCGCAGCGCCACCGTCAACAGCAGCACCCACAATGCGTACGCCCGCGCCTCGTGCCCATAATACACGTGCAGTGGATGCAGCGCCACGAGGACCGCCGTCGCCGCCGCCCCCAACGGACCGCACAGCCGCCGCGCCAACCCCCACAAGAGCGGAATCGTCAACGCCGCCGCCGCCGCCGACAGGCTCCGCAGCGCCGGTTCGCTCACGCCGAATAGCGCCGTCCAGCCGTACAGCAGCAGGTAGTACGGCAGGTTGGTGCTCTCCACCAGCAGCGACGAACCCTCCGGCCAGTTGAACAAGTGCTGCACGTAGTAAAACGAGCAACCCTCGTCAAACCACAGATCGCGCTGCCCCAGCCCCACAAAACGCAACACGCCGCCCGCCAGCGTGATCGCCGCCAGCGCAAGCCACTCCCCCCGCGCGGCGCAGGTCACGGCGGCCGGTGGGCTCGGGGTCAGTGGGTTCATATCGAACGACAATACAGCATCAGATTTGTTCGCCCAAATTCCCCGGTTCCACATGGGCGTCAATGCCGCAGGCGTGACACCGAACGGTTAGGGCGCGCCGCCCTCGCCCGGATCGTAAACGTACACGCGGCGCAGCTCGCCCGCCGGCACGGCCGCCTCCACCGTCGCAATCGACAACAACGGATTGTGCAAATCAGGTTCCACCAAAGTGATCCACCCCAGCACCATCGGCACCGGCAGTCCCGCGAATCCGCTGTCACACAGCACCACATCGCCCGCGGCCACCGCGCCGGAATCGACGTCCCGCCGGTCAACGTCCCGCATCCGCATGATGCCGCGCCCCAGCCCCTCCAGCCAGAAAAACCGCGACTGAACGGCAAACCCGCCTTCCTGGCGCCGACCCACGCGAACTTTCGTCTCCATCCCCACGTCGCCGATCAGCCGCACGCGCGCCGTGCCCAGCCCGGCCTGTTCCACCACCCCCACCACCGCTTCACGCAGAAGAATCGCCAACCCTTCCCGAATCTCCTCCGCAGTCGATCCCTCGACTTCCACCGAGTACAAGTGCGAGACAGCGGCCATGCCCCGAGCCACCCCCTGCGCGGACCCAGCGCCCACCAGCCGCGAATCGCGCCATCCGTGCACGTCACCGCTGATTACCCGCGCGGGAATAAGCTGCCCCGCCGCCCCGATCCGCGCCCCCTCCACCGTCCATGTGCGGATCGCCGTCAGGATGGCGACCTCCTCTTCAAGCTGCGCAACCCGCAGCGCCAGCGCCGCCGCTTCGTGCACCGCCCCTTCGTAGGCCCGGTGCAACGCATCGTACTCGGCACGCGGCACGGCCGCCTCCGGCGCCCGCAGCACATCCGCCAGGCCGTCCGCCGCCGCGGTAGCTGCCTCCTGGAGCGGCACCAGCGGCTCCACCAGCCCCACCAGCCGGTGCGTCCACCGCCGGGGCAGCAGCAACAACGCCGCGGCCGCCACCGCCAGTACCAATACAAAGTTCCACTGCCGCCCCGAGAGCAGGCTCCGCTTGCGCATGCGCAAAGAGTCCGCGCGGGGACAGGGAAAGTCAATGGAGCATCCGACTCCGGCGATTCCTCAGTGCCGGGGCCAATATGCATGGGAATGAATCTCCGATTGTGCGGTGAATCCCCTTTTCCACCGGGGCGAATGATGAATGAGGAATGGCGAAGGCAGTGCAGAGGCGCGCGGCCACCGAGAATGAATCCGAAGCGCCATGCGCCCGCCGAAATCCCCGCTCCGCAATCCGCAATCCGAAATCTGAAATCGGCAATTTCTCTGGTCCTATAATATTTCGTCCGATAACTCCGTGCCTCACGCATAAAATAACTGGCGCGGACCTGGCACAAACGTGTTTCACGTGAAACAAGCTTGCGCATTTCACAGCCATTTCGGCGATTCGGTTTTCAGCTTTCGGCTTTCTCGCGCAAGACTGTTTCACGTGAAACACGTTTGCGCGACCCCCCAAACCCCCTTGGCAAGGGGGGCGGACGGGGAGCCCTTCCGGAACGCAGCCCGGCGCAAGACTGTTTCACGTGAAACATTCCCAGATTAACACTCTGGTCTTCGCCATTCACACCCAGAGCGCAAGCTCGTTTCACGTGAAACAACGTTGCGCAAACCTGTTTCGCGCGAAACACGTTTGCGC
>CAZMVD010000086.1:0-17561 GCA_964569425.1 uncultured Phycisphaeraceae bacterium | reverse complement strand
TGCCCGCCCCCCCCTCCCTCGACACGCTGCGGAATTACCCCAACCTGGCCCACATGGTGCTGCCCACCTGGCCCGCGCCCGACCAGCCCGCGAACGCCTCGGTCATGTACGTCTTCTTTGGCCGCCCACTCACCACCCGAACACAACGCGCCGCCGCCATCGAGTCGATCCGCACCGCGCTCGCCCCCTGTCCCGGCGCCACGCTCACCGGCATGGCGGTGCTCGGCCACGATACCGAACGATGGGTCCGCCACGATCTCACCCGCCTGCCCCCGGTCGCGGCCGGAGTCGTCGTTCTCGGGCTGCTGCTGTTCTATCGCCGCGTCGGAGACACACTCCTGGCACTGCTGCCCGCGGCCGGCGGAATACTGCTCCTGGTATCCGCTATGAGCGTTCTGGACCTGGGCCTCAACATGGTCAACCTTGTAGGGTTGCCCCTGCTGGTGGGAATCGGCGTGGACGACGGCATTTTCCTGGTACAGATCGCCCGTCAGAACCGCGCCCGGAATGCTTCACGCAGCGCGCTGGCGCACGCGTTCATTCCCGCCGGGCAGGCCATCACCATGACCACCTGTACGACGTTGCTCGCTTTCGCCTCTTTGGTTTTTACCAGTACCCCGGCCATCCAGTCGCTCGGCCTGGTGGTCGGCTTGGGCATGGTCGGCTGTTACGGCGCGAGTATCTTCCTGCTGGTCCCGCTGTTGCTGATTCGGTCGGCGCCAAAGTCTCCGCCGATCCACCCAACCCCGGCGCAGTAATGCGGCCGCGCACCACTCCGGCGCTATCCCCTTATTCTCGTCCCAGCCATGGCATCCATTCACGCACCGCCGCACCGGCTTCCTCAAAGCGCTGGCTGGGCGTCAATTCCCGCAGGGCACGATACCGCCCGCTCCCCGCGCGATGCTCCTCGATCCACTCCCGGGCAAAAACGCCGCTGCGGATTTCCTCCAGCAACTGTTTCATGCCCTGTCGCACACGATCGTCAATGATCCGCGGTCCGCGGGTCACGTCGCCGTACGCGGCAGTGTGGCTGATGCGCTCGCGCATCGCCCGCACTCCCTTCTCGTACACCAGGTCCACAATCTGCTTGAGTTCGTGGACACACTCTAAATAGGCAAACTCGGCCGGGTACCCCGCAGCCACCAGCGTCTCGAACGCCGCCTCCGTCAACGCCGTCACGCCTCCGCACAACACCGCCTGCTCGCCGAAAAGGTCGGTATCCGTCTCGCACGCGAACGTCGTCTCCACCACCGCCGCCCGACCGCTGCCGATGCCTGCGGCCCAGGCCAGCGCCCGCTGTTTCGCCAGACCGGACGCATCCTGATGGACCGCCATCAGCGCCGGCAATCCCCTCCCGTCCACGAACAGCGATCGCAGCAGCGTTCCCGGCCCCTTGGGCGCCACCATCACCACGTCGACGCTCTCCGGAGGACGAATGAAGCCGAACCGGATATTGAACCCATGAAGAAAACCGAGCGTCTGCCCGTCGCGCAGGCCCGGCGCAATCTGTTCGTTGTACACCGCCGCCGCCGCTTCATCCGCCAGGCCCAGGATCAACAGCGCGCCGCGTTCGATCGCCTCACGGATTCCGACCGGCTGGAAGCCGTCCGCGGCAGCGCGCCGCGCCCCGGGCCCCGGACGCTGTCCCACAACAACATCGCATCCCGAATCACGCAGGTTCAGCGCATGCGCCCGCCCCTGGTTGCCGTATCCAATCACCGACACATGCGCGCCGCGCAAGGCCTCGAAGGATACATCCTTGTCTCGATAGATCTTCAGCGACATGCGCAGCTCTCCTGAAGGGTGTCATCGCGAGCGCACCGGCACGGAATTTCCGCCGCTTGTGCATTGCCAAGCGCCTTACTCCGATCATAATACCCCCTCTTAACCGGGTCACGCATTCGGACCACCAGGCATGAACCCAGAAACGACTTCCGCCGCTTTGGAGCGCCTTGTCGCCGTCCTGGAGACGCAGGACGAAGCGCGCCTACGGTCGGAATTGGCTGACATCCGTGCTGCCGACATCGCCGAGGCGTTTGATCTGCTCGACGAGGAGCAGCGATCCCGGATCATCTTTGCCCTGCCCGCGCGGATCGCCGCCGAGGTCGTCGTCCTGCTCGATGAGGCTGTTCGCGGCGAGGTCGTCGAAGAGCTGGACACCCAATCGCTTTCGGAAATCGTCGCGGAACTGCCGCCGGACGACGCCGCCGACGTCCTCGGCGAGCTGACACCCCAGCAGGCCGACGAAATCCTCGAAACCATCGCCGACGAAAAATCAGACAAAATCGAGGAATTGCTCGAGTACGACGAGTCGACCGCGGGCGGAATCATGACGCCCGACCTCATCGCCCTGCCTGCCTCGGGGACCGTGGCCGACGCCATTGAACACGTCCGCCAAGCCGCCGCGGATGAAGAACTGAACGATATTTACATCGTGGATGCGGCACGCCGCTTGATCGGCACCGTGCCGCTCCGCCGCCTGGTCACCTCGCCGGCCGACACCACGCTCGAGGGAATCTGTGATCGCGACCCCGTGGTGGTCGAAGTCGATGACGACCAGGAAACCGTCGTGCAGATCATGCGAAAGTACGACGCCATGACGGCCGCCGTGGTGGATGCCCAGAAGCGACTGGTGGGCCGCATTACCCACGACGACGTCCTCGACGTGGCCGAAGAAGAGGCTGAGGAAGACATGCTGCGCATCGCCGGTACCGATGCCAGCGAACTGGAATCCGGTTCGGTGCTTCAGGCGGCCCGCATCCGCCTCACCTGGCTGCTGCCGTGCATGGTAGGGATGATGCTCACTGCCTCGGTGCTGGGACTGAGCAAACCCCAATTCGACATCGTGCTGTTCGGATCCCTGGCGCTGTTCGTCCCCTTGATCGGGGCGATGGGCGGCAACAGCGGCATTCAAACCACGACGGTCATCGTCCGCGGCTTCGCCACCGGAGAACTCGCGTCCACGCGGCTGCTGCGCGTGTTCCTGCGCGAAGGGCGGATTGCCCTGACCATGGCACCGATCTGCGGCCTGCTCGCCTGGGCGCTGTCCTCATTGTGCCTGCCGCTGCTGGAATCGCTGGAAGGCCAGGGGGGCCACGCCAGCGAACCCGCGCGCATCGCCGTCGCCGTGGGACTGGCCATGACCGCGGCCATTCTCATCGCCGGCGTCCTGGGAATTGCGTTGCCTTTTACCTTCCGCAAGATCGGCGTCGACCCGGCCATCGCTTCCGGCCCGCTGGTAACCACCATGAACGACGTGCTATCCGTCACCATTTACATGGGAACCGCGATGCTCATCGCCCGCTGAGTCCAGAACTCGGCAACGCGCCCACGCGCCCTCAGACGTCAGCGGTCGTCACGGCCCACCACCCAGCGTCCGCGGCCAATGATCCACCGGCGGCGGGCCCTCGAGATCGCCGCCGCGTCGAATGTGGTCGAAGAGTGTGTCCTTTTCCTTGTCATAGGCAATACGCCCGTTCACGATCGTCCACCGAACGTGCGTCATGTAGTGCAGAATGTCGCCGTCGGTAATCGCAAAATCCGCGTCTTTGCCCGGTTCTATGGAGCCGACGCGATGGTCGATACCCAGGATCCGCGCCGCGTCGATGGTGATCGCGCGCAGCGCCGCTTCGTTGGAAAGTCCACCACGAACCGCAAAAGCGGCTTCCATGTTCAGGTGCAGCAAATCGCGCCCCGCCAGTCCCCATAACGTAATCGCCGAAACCTCCGGCACGACGGCGAACGGCACGCCATGGCGGTGCAGGATCGCCGCATTCTCAATCGACGAGCCCGTGGGACGGTTCAGCCGATCTTTGGCCCATTGGCTGCTCCGCGGCGTAATGATGGCCGACAAACCGGCACGCGCCATGTGCGGCGCAACGGTCCAGCCCTCCATCGCCCCGCGCACCACCAGGGAAAAACCATAGCGCGCCGCAAGGTCCGCCGCGGCGCGCAGTTGGGCGGCTTCGCTGGCGTCCATCACCGCCGTGGCTTCCTTACGCATCAATTTGTAAATGGTCTCATATTCCCCCTTGAGCCACTCCTTATCCGGCGGCTCAACCTTCGGATCGATCTTCTTTTTCTCCTCGTGCGCCTCCAGATCGCGCAAATACTGGCGTACCCGCTCAAACTTCTCTCGCAAGTCGCGCCGCGCTCCCGGATCGCTGGTGGGATAGCGCAGCGGCTTGAAGAGTTCCCGGCGAACGATCATTCCTTCAATATCGCCGTAGCTCAGCTTCGCTGCGGTGTTGCCGGTCACCGCCGTGGTAATGCCGCCGGCCAGGGCCAGGGTCATTGGCAGCGAAAAAACGTCCGTGGTGTCGTCGGGCGGCTCGTTTCCCAGCAACCCGCCGCTGGTGGCCGCCACCAAGCCCGGATAAACGTGAAATCGCCGCGCGTCGAGCACCTCCGCCTCGGGCGGCGCCGCAACCCGTTCGGCGATTTCCACAATCTTGCCATTCTTGGTCAACACCGATACGCCGCGCAGGTCCCCCTGCGTCACCGTATGCAACGTGCCCGCACGGATCACCAGGTAACGATCCGGCGGTTCCTTCTTCCTGGACTCCTTCTCCGCCTTCTTGTTCTTGTCCGCGGCATCGCTCTCTTTGACCCCCGCCGGTGGCGGCTGCGCCGCGCGCCGCCCCTGTGCCGGCGCGGGCGGCGCACAAAGTCCAATCAAGCCGAACGTGACCCACAAAATCCGCAGCGATCGAAACATCCTGTTCGCCATTCTAGATTCGCTATTCGACATTTCCGCCTGCGATTCCACCCACGCCTCTCGCCTCGCCCCTTGCGCCCCGCCGATCATTCTGCCTTCCACACGATTTCACCCAGGATCATGACCCGGCGGACCTGCGAGTGGGGATCCAGCGGGTCACCCTCGAAGAAAACCAAATCCGCGTCTTTCTCCTTCTCCAGGCTGCCGATGCGCTTGCCCAGCCCGATTCCTTCCGCCGGATGCAGCGTCAGCCCTTTGATCGCCTCCGCCCGCGGCAGCCCGCCGCGCACCAGTTCCGCGACCCGCGCGCGCATCCGCTCGACCTCCGTCCGAGTGTCACGAAGAGGCATCAAAGACACGGTACACCCCGCCGCCGCCAGCCGCGCCGCCAGGTTGTAGCGCGTGGCCGTCCAGGGAAGCATGGTGATCAGCGGCTGCACCACCACCCGAGCTTTTCGCTCACCCAGCCGCGTCGCCACATGGTCGAAGTCTGTCCAGCGCCCCCGGCTGATGTCCAGCGCCAACCCGAAAGCAGGATCGTCCAGCGGCTTGATGACATCATCAAAGTGCAACCAGTCGGAAGCGGAGCCAAGCCGCACCATCATCCTCGCGTCCGCCTTCTTCTGAATGATATCCACCAGCGGCTGGTACTTCGGGTCAATCTCCGGAGGCTTGAATTCCTCTGGTTTGTCCTTCTTCTCCTTGCCATCTTCCGATGGCGGAACGGGCTCCTGAATGGCCGCGGGATCGTCGGACGCATCCGCCGCGATGGTCGCCGGCGCTTCCAACCCGGGATCAGCGGACTTGTCCCTGGGCTTTTCTTTCTCCTCGGGCTTATCCTTGGGCGCCTCCGGTTCCTTTTTCTGCTCTTTGGCCGCTTTCTGCTTCTCTTCACACTCTTTCCGCGCCTTCTCGACCTTCTCGATTTCCTCTCGCGCCTTCTTGAACGCCGCGCGCAGATTCTCTTTCCCTTTCACCCGCCACTCCGGCGCAACCTGCAGATAGGTCGCCTCCGAATAACGCTGCGATTCCTCCGGCCCGGCCGTACGGTATGCCGCCGCCCTTCCGGGAATGTCGGAACCGTCCGGAATGAAACACACCGTCGTGTAGCCGGCGGAAAGCAGATCCTCAAGAGAAAGTTCGCCGGCAAACACGTCGTCCGCGGCGCTGCGGTGACCGTGCACGCCGCTGCGGCGGTAGCTTTCCAGCCCCCAGCGCGATTGCGGGTGGACGAAACCCGGCAGCACGGTCTCCCGCGGCGCCCGGATCACCCGCGCCGCCGAAGGATACTCCAAGTCCCGCCCCACGGCCGTGATCTTCCCGTCTTCGATAACCACCGTACCCGGCGCGTATTCCTCTCCCGACACCGTGATCACCCGGCCCGCCTTGACCACCACGTACCGCGGCTCGCCCTCCGTGGCAGGTGACGCAGTGCCAAGCACCAGACACCACGCCGCCGTCAACGCCGTCCCGACCGAAACGCGACCGCAAGGGAGCGGGCCCGAACGCCGTTGTAGGTGCCGCACCTTGCGAACAGGCATCCCGATTGGGCGGCTAGAATCGTCGTTTGACTTGTGCATCATAAACAATCCGGCCATTGATCACCGTCAGTTCGCACGAAGATCGCGGGTCCAGCGGATCACCCGTCCACAGCCCGAAGTCGGCGTCCTTCCCCGGTTCGATCGACCCCACGCGCTGCTCCACCTTCAATGCTTCGGCCGGCACGCGCGTCAATCCGCGCAGCGCCGGATAGGGCAGCCAGCCATACCAGCAGTTCATCGCCGCCTGGTAAGGCAGTTCCTCCTGCGGCACCACCGGCGCATCGGTATTGATGCCCACCTTGCGCACCCCCCCCTGCCACCAGCGCGCCGCAATGCCGTTCATCTTGCGCTGCGACGTATCGAACCAGTAGCCGCGCGGCCCGCAGATCGCAAAACTGTCGGTCTCCAGCGCCAACGCCGCGTTCTTGAAGCCGTCGAAGGTGGAGTGATCGAGCACCGTCCACAGCCCCATCTTGCGCGCCAGCATGTCCAGCGTGGTCATCACCACCTGGAAAATCTGGGTGTGCACCGACGCCGCAAACTCCCCGGTAAACAGCCCGCGAAAATCTTCGAAGATCGGGTCGAACTCCGGCTTGGCGCCGTCGCCTGTCTCGAACGCCACCCAGCGATCGTGATACGCTTTCGCCTTGAGCAGCGTCTGCCGGGTGTTGTAGTTCATGTAGCTGCGACCCACGCCGTACCAGTACCATTCCGGATTACCCGCCTGCGCAACCTTGATCGACCCCGGCGAGCGCACCACCATCTCGTCCACCGTCTCGCCCGCGAACTTCACGATCGTACCGAAACCGCTCATGTTCGTGCCGCTGCCCGGAATCAACAGCACCGTGGTCACCCCTCCCGCACGCCCGTCTTTCACCCAAGGGCTTTCCGGAACAATGGTATCCAGCGTGCGCAGGCCAGGATTGGTCAGGTAAACCATGTCATTGAGGTCCATCAGCGAACCGGCCGTGTGATTGTGCGCTTCCACGAAACCCGGCACTAGCCATTTGTCGGGCGCGTCGATCACCCGAAAGCCCGGAGGGATTTCAACTTCATGCCGCGCCCCCACGCGCTCGATCCGCCCGTCGCGCACCAGCACCGTGGCGTTATTCACCACGCGGTCGCTATCATCCATGGTGAGCACCTTGCCCACGCGAAAAGCCAGCGCGTCGCCGCCTTTTCCTGCGTCGCCCCATACCGCGCGGATCGGCGCGCCGACAGCCCCGATCAGCACCAGCGCCGACGCCACCCTTACATTTCGAGCATGAAGGACGCGCCGCTTGGAATGCTGTCTCATCGAACCTCCTCTCCGTTGATCAGCACACGTAGCACCCGGCTCGACGCAGCAAACGGGTGCCCGCTGAACACCAGAACGTCTCCGTCTTTCCCCGCCGCCAGCGACCCGATGCGGTCATCCAGTTTGAACATCCGGCTCGCATGAACCGTAAAGGCGGCCAGGGCTGAATCCGCAGCCATGCCCCTTTCCACGGCGCGCAGACCCACCAGCGGCAGCGCGTACGCTCCGTCTTCCGCCTCGCTCTGGAACGCTACGGCCACTTCGCGCCGCGACAGGTCGTCCGCCTGAACGTACCAGCGGTCCAACTTCTCACGCACCAGCTCCGTCGGCAGTACCACCCCGATTCCCCGCTCCTTCAGCGATTCCGCATGGGCCGCGGCGCCCTCGGCGTTCACCAGCACGAGGTCGAACTCATTCTTCTCAGCGAGTGACAATAGGGCGGAAATCTGCGCCGCCGTGCGCACTTGTGCCACCAAAGGCACTGTCTTTTCCAGCACCCGGCGCAGCGGTTCCAGCGCCTCATCAACCTTGGGCGGCAGTGGTCGTCCGTCCTTTCCGCGTGTTCTCCGGCGGACCACGCTGAACTCCACCGCCCCCTTGTCGGTCCGACGTGCGTCCAGGTCGATTTCAATCCCCTGGAAGCTGATCTTGCCGACAATGTGATCCTCTCCCACCAGGTCGGCTTCGATGGCCGGGTAACCCAGCCCCCCGGTGTCGATCTCGATGTGGCCCGAAATGTGCGTGCCGTCGAATGTGGCCACGACCTTCGCTTCCTCGGGTGCCCCGGGAACGACGATCCGCCCTTCGATGTCGTTGCCCTCCAGCCGAAGCCGCATCGTGGCCGTCTGCGGCTCAGGAATCGGCCCGCCGGAGATCGTCACCGACCAGGTGCCCGTGATCGGGTCGGTCTTCTCTGACGCCTCCTTGGTCTCCACCGCCTTGGGTTTGGCCTCCACGGTCTCGCCCTTGGCCCGCTTTTCCTGCCACTCGGCCAGCTCTTTCTCGTACTTCTGCCACTTTTCCAGGTATTTCTTGGCAGTCTCCAGGCGCTTACCGACGCGCTCTTCAATGTCGGCCGCGTCAGCGTCACTCAGATCAAAGTACACCCCGGCCGCGGCGCGAAGTACACGAGCCGGGCGTGTGGCGCCGTACGTTTTGATCGCCGCCACCTGCGAACCAAGCGCGGACACTGCATACGGCGTCAGCACTTGCGTAGTCACGCCGGCGCGGGCCACACGTTCATCGGTCACGTCGGGTACGCCCACGATATCCGCCAGGGTCAACTCCGGCCCCGGCGCGGCGCGATCCCCTTCCAGACCCAGGTGACCGCGCGCATCCACAAAGCCGGGCGTCACGAATGAACCGGGTCCGCCTTCGATTACTTTCGCAAACGGTGGCTGCGGCACCGAATGCCCCACCGCCGTGATCTTCCCTTTTTCGATGAGCACCGCGCCGGGGGAAAAACGCGTCGCTTCATCGACCCAGACCGTTTCCCCCCGCACCACCACCGCCTCGCTCGACGGAACCGTGTACACCCGCACGCCGCCGACAAACGCCGCGCGCACTTGCGCGCCGGTCGACAGCGGATCATCAGTGAAGACCACCAGATCGGCATCCTTCCCCACCGCCAGGCTGCCGATGCGCTCGCCCACGCCCAGAATGTCGGCGGGAATCCGCGTGATCGCGGCCAATGCCTGTTGACGCGGCAATCCCGCCCGCACCGCCAGCGCCGCCGCCAGGCGTAGATCTCGCGCCGCGCCCGACCGCGGCGCCAGCGCCGTTCGACCGCCGTCGAGCTTCCGCAGTGCGGCCACATCAACCTGCAACGCCTCAGGGTCCGTACCGACATTGCGATCGCTCGCCGACCACGGCGCATCCACCAGGAACACCAGCGGAACGCCCTGCGCTCTTAGCGATTCAGCGACCGCGCCCGCTTCGGCGCCGCCGACCAGATAGCCGTCCCGCTCGTGCCGCGCCAGAAACGAAAGCGCGCCCTGAATATCCGCACGCCGCTGCGTCTGAACCCGCAACGGCAGCCGTGCCTCCCACGCCTCGACCAGTGCCGGACCGTGCAAATCGAACCCGTTCGCGCCCCCCGGCCGCCGCGCCCCGGCCAGTGCCTCTTCCAGTGCCAGCCACATACCCAGCCGCGAATCCGGCCGCTGCCGCTCCGCCGGAGGGATCGCCACGTCCGAAGAGGCCGGCGTTCGATAAGTCACCTTGCGCGGTGGACGCACCGCCGCATCATCGGCGTTGATAGTCAGATCGGCGCGCGCCCGCATCACGCGCTGTTCCGGCGGACCGGCCAGCTTCACCACGCCGCCCTGACCCGACAGCAAGCGATGCGTGCCGGGGTTGAGGTGCACGGCGGTCACCCCCGATGACAATGCAACGGCATGTTCGGCGTATACGTCGTATGAGTAGATCGCCGCAAACGCGGCGCCGACCGAATCCTGACCGGTGTGCGGCGGCGCCAGGCTGGTCATCGCCGCCACCAGCCCGGGCGTCACCCAACCATCAGACAACTCGATCAACGGCAGATCGGGCGGTGGCGCCACATCAGCCCCGAGGGCCGCAATCCGGCCGTCGCGCACCACGATCACGCCGTCTTCGATGACCTCTGGGTGTTCCGCCGACACGGGCAGAATGTATTTGGCGCGCAGCACAAAGCTCGCGTTATCGGACGCCGAGGCATGCACCCCCGAACCGAGGGCAAACAACAGCGCCAAACCAACCGCGAAGCGATACGACCGCAAGCATGCCTGCGATCCACCGGTTCCGCGGCGCAGGGCAAAGCAAGTACCAGCGAATGATACCACCGCGCGCGCCAAATCCCGCGGCGCGCTGCAGTACATCGCGTTGTCGCTCGCCCGTAACGACACTACTGGGGCTCCTCCGAAGGCTTGTCCTCGGGCGCTGGCCCTTCGGGCTTCTCAGCCTCTTCGGACGGCGCTCCTTCCTTCTTCTCCCGATCGGCCGGCGCGCCCGCTTCGTCCGGCGCGTCCTGTTTCTCCACCGCCGGCTTGTCCGCTACTTCCTTCGGTTCGTCGCCCAGCAACTGCTGCAAGCGCACGTCGCTCTTCCGCTCGTAGGCGCGGATGCCCGCTATGTACACCTCGTCCACCCAGGTGTTGAAATCCAGCGGATCGCCCGTAAAGACCACCACGTCGGCCATCTTGCCCAATTCCAACGAACCGATTCGTTCGTCGAGCCCCAACGCTCGCGCCGGGTTCAGCGTGATCGACTCCAGCGCCTTCTTCCGCGGAATGCCCTGGCGCACACAGCGCGCCGCCTGATAATTGAGATAGCGCTCCGCCAGCGATCCGCTCGGGCTGGGCTGCAACGAAAACCGCACCCCGGCGTCCGCAAAGACTTTGGGCACAAACGTCTCTTTGATTTCCCCCGTCAACGGGTCCTTCTCGCGGTAGAGTAGTTCCTCATCAAGCACCACCGGCCGGCCCGCGGCCTTGAGTTCCGCCACCGCCTTGTAGCAATCGGGTCCCACCACAAACGTAGTCCGCCCCAGGAAGCCGTTGTCTTTGGCAATCTGCACCGCGCGGGATACGTCTCCTGCCCGCTCCGCATAAATGAACGCGGGCAGCTCGCCGCGCGTCAGCTTCACCAGGTTGCGGTGCTTGTCGTCGTAGTCCTCCGGGCGGATCAGTTCCGCTCCCCGCTTTCGCGCTTCCTCCGGCCCGACGTCGATCTTCTTGTCTTCCTTGGCCAGCGACTCCTCGTATTTCTTCTCGGCCAGGTCGCCCAGGTAGTCGGCCAGTTCCAGGAACGTCTCGCGCAACATGGCCATCTGCACCATGCGGTCGAAGCCCGACTTGGGCGCCACGCTCAGCTTCAGCGCCGTGGGCGCGTCGAACGTCATCTCCTCCGGCGTCATACCGATCGGCCGAACCACCCGGCTGACCCCGCCGATCACGCAGTTGTTGGCCACGATCACGTGCACCGCGGTGATGCCGTCGCGCAGCGCGTCCTCGAAGTAGAGCTTCGACGGATCCAACGCGTCGTACACATCGAGGTACGGCGTCACCGGCAGGTTCTCATTGGAAACGTCCAGCCCGCGCGCCGAATGCGAATCGATCATGCCCGGAAACAGCACCTTGCCCGAAACGTCCACCACCATGGCGTCGTAAGGAATCTCGACCGTCTCACCGATCGCGGTGATCCGCCCGTGTTCGATCAGCAGCGTGCCCTTGGACAACTCCTCCCCCACCACCGGGATGATCCGCCCCCCCTGCAGCGCCAGCTTGGCCGGCGGTGCCGCCGCCGCCGGAAGTGCCAATAGCGCGACACCAAGCATCCCCCGGCACGCCGTGAACTCCAGTCTTCTCATCCGCGTGCTCCTATGCGCTGATTCCCCGCGCCGCCATCGGCCGTAACTAATCGACATTCGACATTCGACAATTAACAATCAACATTCAGGCCCATTCAGCCTGGGGCTCGCGCCCGTGCCGCGCTACCGCGGTCATCGTCCGGTCACCCTTTCCGCCGGTCGTGCACGACCTCACCACCGATCACCACCACCAACGGACGCGAATCCGCCGCGAACGGCGTCCCGCTCCACACCACCAGGTCGGCTGCCTTGCCCGCCTCCAGCGTACCGATTTCGTCGTCCACCCCGAGCAGTCGCGCCGGCGTGGAGGTCGTCGCGCTCAGAACCTCTTCCAGCGATGCCCCGAACCGCAGCGCATACATCCCCTGCCGCGCCAGCCCGTCCTCGTCGCGCAGCTCATGCGCCGTGAGCGCAGTGCTCACTCCCGCCGCAAACAACGTCCGCAACGTGTGCAGGCGCGCGTTGTCCACTTCGCGCGACGCCGCGCGGTAGCCCGGCGCATCCACGTAAATCGGTCCGTACACCACCGGTATCTCACGCGACTTCAGCTCGTCCACACATCGATGCGCCTCGGTAGCTTCCACCAGCGTGAACCGCAGACCGAACTCCTCCGTCAGACGCAGCGCCGTGAGAATGTCGTGCTGCATCCGCGCCTGAATCCGCAGCGGGATCTTCCCCGCAAGCACCTCCGCCAGCACCGCCATCGCCTCCGGCGACGGTGCGTCCGCGCCGCTGACAGGCAACCCCTGAACATGTCGCTTGGTGTCGTACATCGCCTTGCGGAACACCCACGCCACCCCCATTCGGGTCGTCGGACGGCGGGCCCGAAACGACACAAACTCCCGCCACGGCCGCTCATTGCGCGAGCCGCGCCAGGATGGGTCGCTCCCCATCGCCGCCTTCACCGCGTCGGCCTCGCGCAGAATGCGCCCTTCGTAGGCCCCGCCGGTACGCACGATCGCCCCCCGCGCGCTGATCACCGCCGAAGTCTCCGGAGCCACAAACACCGTGGTCACGCCGCCGGCGGCCAGCCGCGCAAAATCCGGAGCACGCAGGTTGATCGTGTCCAGCATACGCGTGTGCGGCACCACTTCGGCGGAATCTTCTACCTGGTGCGACCATGAAGGAACGACCGACGCAAAATCCGCTGCCCCGTCAGGGAATCCGCACACCGGACAGTGCTCACCACTCACATGCTGCATGTATTCAGGGCAGGTAGAGCCGCAACACCCAACGACGGGTTCATGGTGATGGTGCGGACAGAAAAAATCGTGCAGCACGTCGCGTGGCCGTCGAGCAGGCCGCTGCGGCGCGACCCGCTCGACCGGTTCGATGCTCGCGCTGGCGTCGATCAAACCGGGAGTGACCGACCCCCCACCCAGGGAAATCACTTTCGCGCCTTTCGGTATCGCCAGCCCCGCGCCGACCTCGGCAATGCGCCCGTCGCGGACAATGACCACGCCGTTGTCAATTCGCCGACCGTCCCCCACGAAGACCGTGCCGCCTTTAATGGCCAGCAAAGATGGCGTTGGCTCTCCCGCCCAGGCGGTCGAACCAATAAACAGCCATGCGACGACGAGCGCCGACCAGCGTCCGCGGAAAATCCCGGTTCGTGTAGCCTGCATGGTGTCTCTCATCATCGCGACCTTTCCGCCCGCTTTAAGACAGACGATTCTCTGACGTGTGCCCCTTCCTGAAAGATTCTGACCCCATTCACGTACACCGCCAGCACCCGCGCATCGAGCCGCAGCGGGTCGTCCGAAAAAACAACCAGGTCGGCGTGCAGTCCCGGCTTGATCGCACCGACTCGATCCTCGACACCCGCCACACTCGCGGGAACACCACTCAAACCGCGCCGCGCCGCCGCAGGATCCATCCCGTAACGAACCGCAAGGTGCGCACTGATTCGCATACTGTCCCAGGGCTGCCCCGGCAGTCCTCCGGCCAGCGCCACCTCCACCCCGGCACCGTTCAATACACCCGGAGACGCCAGACGCCGCGGCGTGTCCGCGAAAGTCAACGGCGAAACCACCGCGATTCGTTTTGTTGCCGACATTCGATCGGCGAAATCGGCCTCCTCGCATCCAAAGGCGATGCTGGTGCGCCGGCCCATACCTGCGAAGACATCCAGCGCGGCATCGACGTCCATCGCATTCGCACAATACACCAGACCATCGCCCTCACCTCGCACAAAGCGTACCAGGCGTTCATGGCCCCGCCCCCCCTGCGCATCCGCCAGCACCTTGCGCAGCATCGCCAGCGCGCCCCCGCGCGAGGTCGGCTCCCGATCCCACAGCAGCGCCGGATCACCCAGGCTGAAGGCGAGCGGCCCGTCGCGGCGCATCACCGGCTCCATCATCCCTGCGTCAGCGGTCTTCGATACCACCGCCAGACCGGAAACCAGGTTGGTGGCGGCCGGTGATATCAACACCGTCGTAATGCCTGCTTGTCGCGCTCGCGCGAAGTGTGGATGGGCAAGGTCCAGAACGTCCACCGCAGATGCGGATGCATCGATCGCATCCACCGATTCGCTGTTTCGCTGCTCGGCCCCCAACGTCGAACCGACATCGACCAGGCCCGGGCAAAGCACGCCGTCCGGATAATGGTCAACCGGCCGATCCGTGGAAACCGGATCCGCCGATAGCGACTTGATAAACCCCTTCGATATCAACACCGTCACAGAAGACTGGATGTTCCCCTCCGGCGTGACATATCGACCGGCGACAATCGCACCCGGAGCATGGGCACCGTTTGGTTCCTGCGCCCCGGACGAACGGACCAAGGGCACCAGCCACACCATCGTTGCCAGCAGGAATCCAGACTTGCTCATGGCGCCCCCGCCTTCGCTCCGTCCGCAGCGCCTGAGTAGACGAGCTTTCCGCCGACGTAGACCTGCTCAACGCGCGCCGCCGGATCGTTCGGATCTCCGCTCCACACCACGAAATCCGCCAGCGCGCCGCGTACCAGCCGGCCGATTCGCCGTTCGGCGCCGAGCAATTCGGCAGCCCGCGCCGTGACCAGCCCCAACCACGGCGGCGCCCCGTCCGTGGAATCCACTTCGCCAGGCGCCGCGTAGGCCATCGCCAGTTGCGCGTTCAACGCCACAAAACGGGTGGCCAGCGCCGCCTCTCCTCCGCTCCCGATCGCCCAGGGTACCCCCGCGCGCATCAGCGTCGCGGCGTTTCGCTCTGTGTGGCGGCGGAACTGGTTCGCCTCATAGCGCCCGGTTCGGGCAACAGGACCAAGAACCACTTTGACTTCCGACGCGGCCAGCAGGTCCGCGACCAGGTATCCTTCGGTGGCGCCTTCGAGAATGACCTCCAGATTGAACTCCTCGGCAAGGGCCAGCGCATTCAGGATATCTTCGCTGCGATGGGCGGTGATCCGCACCGCGATTTTCCGATCGATCGCCCTCAACAATGATTCGCTCCCGCGGTCGGGCTTGGGCTTGACCGGCTTTTTCAGCTCGTCCTTCTCCTTGTCGTCTTTCTTCCCGGCCTCGCCTTTCTTCGCCGCAGGCTGGCCATCGGCCTCGCTGGGTCGAGGTCGCGGTCCGCGCGGGCGAGGTTGCGCTGCCGTTGATTCACCCATTCCTAATGTATCCGCCGGTTGGTCTGCGTCCCCGTCGGTGGAACTCTTGGGTTTCTCTTCCGGTTCCTTTTTGGGGGCCGGTTTCTGCGGGCCGTTTGACTTTTTCTCCCCCGCTTTTTTTTCGTCCTTCTTGTCACCCTCAGCGGGCTCGGCCTTTTCCTCCTCGGCCTTGTTCCGCTCTTCGAGCTTCTTCAGATACTCCTTCAACTCCTCTTCGTAGTCCTCGAGTGATTCTCGATACTCCAGTGCCTTGCGAAACTGCTTTCGCACATCTTGATACAACTTGACCCGCGCAACGGGACTACGCGCCGAGCCAAGATCGATGCCCAATACCGAACTGCCTGCGAGCGGCTCGCCAAAAGGGCCGCTCTGTTCGGTTTCCCGAACCAGCCGAACAACCGTGCCTGTTCCCCAGATGCCCGGCGCACTACCCGCCCTCAGGTAGACCGCCGTAACGCCCTGGCGCAGCGCTTCCGAAAGATCGTCGCTTTGGTAACGATCAAACCCGTCCCACGCCGTAGCCGTCGCGTCAGATTCGTTTCCGCCCGGGAGAAGTCCGAGAACGCTCCACGAATCAATCAACCCCGGCGTAATGGTCTTCCCCGCTGCATCCAGGGTTCTGGCCAGCAACGGAGGCTTCACGTCGGAACCGATCGCCTCGAGCCGACCACCCTTGACCACCAGCCCGCCCCGTTCAATGACCGGACCATCCAGGGACAGAATGCGCGCGTTAACCACCACCAGGGGGCGCTCAAAAAGTTGCGCCCTTCCTGGTGCGGTCATCGCCAGCGTGAAGAGTGCCACGCAAAGCGCGCTCACGCCGGAAACTATACGTCGCGCTGGAGGTAGTGATCTTTGACAGTTTGTACTACAACAAATCGGCATGGCCGCCCCGATGATCAGGTTGCGCAACTTATGGACCGTACAGCCGGTTCCAGGGCGACCGATCCCTTGATGTCGCCGCACCGCGGCGCCCGGGTTCTTCCGTGTCCGCCCGAATGCCCCAATCTGCACAGTTTTACCAACTCACCACCGAAAAAGGAAACGCAGCTTCGCGCCCTCGTGTAACAATTTGTAAGGATTATCGGTCGAGAGAGGCGAAGGCCGCAAACATAGCCAAGACAAACGGTACCTCTTGCGCGCGCATGAGCCCGCGTCCACGGCGCGCTGCTCGATGTGGACACAATGCCAAACAGCACTGAGATTCGATAGATACGGCGATCTCAGCGCTGATGCGCCAACAACCGTCCCCGTGGAAGTGAATGTTACGCTGGCCGAAATGCCATTCCACACCACGACGGATGGGGAGCGGTCCGTAATGTCAAACGCTTTGCCAGCTACGCGGCGTGGAACAACTCGTGACTCTCGCCCTGCGGATTAACGTCGCGAGGTTCGCTCGACTCAAGTTCGTCGCCGACCCTAACCGCCGACCCCACCCGGTCGCTAATACGAAAACCCGCTTTTTCGCAGGTGCACGTGCGGGTTGCCCGTCTCGCCATGACCCGCAATCACTTCCCCCACATAGAGGTCGTGGTCCCCCGTTTCGATTCTTTGAACTACGCGACCGCCGAGGTATCCGACACATCCCGGGATCAACGGTCCAAACGAAGTGGGCTCAATCTCCAGCCCCTGGAACGCGTTATCTCCGCGACCGAACCCCCTACCGAATTGGCGAAACAGGGCGGCCGGCTCTTCGCCGATCTGGTTGAGCAAGAATACTCCCGCCGCGTCCAACAGTTCCGCCACGTAACGTCCCCGCTTTAGGCAAAACGAGACCATCGGCGGCTCGAACGACGCCTGCTGCACCCAGGAAACCAGTACGCCTGTCGATTGCCCTTCGTACGCAACCGTCAGAATGCTGCAACCGCTGGGTAGCCGCCCCAGCGCCTCCCCAATGGCCGTTCGTTCCGCTTTCAACATGGCTGCTCCACCTGGCCCATAGGAGACCGACCCGTTACCTGGCAGTGAACCTCGAATCGATCCTAGGGAACGGCCCCTCATTGGGCAACTCTCCCGGGGGTCTGGCCATTTCTGATGGTTCGGCGGAATGATTCGCGCCCTGCTTTAATG
>CAZMVD010000085.1:8167-17611 GCA_964569425.1 uncultured Phycisphaeraceae bacterium | reverse complement strand
AGTTTGGGGGTTACCGGCGTGACCTGATCGTTCGGATCGAACAGGTTGGGGAAGTACGCCGCGGTGGTTACGAGCGGTGAAAACCCGACGAACTGCATCGCAAACCGGCGAGGAAAACTCGGCAGCGCCTGTCCGACCGGTTGAATGAGCACCTCCGGAGAGCGCCACGTCCGCCCCAGTGCGTTGACGATCCGCGGCGTGTCCACCCGGATGACCGTGTTGTGAAACGCCAGCACCGGCATGCCCAATACGCCGGTGACTTCGCCGGCGTCGTCGCAATCGATCGGCGGCGCCACCACAATGCTGGCGTTGGAATGTCCGCGCAGCATGGTGTGGTTCAGCGTGCCGTTGGTCTGCACCGCGGCCAACCCGGCCGCGTAATATCCAATCGGCTGCGAAATGAACGCCTCCACCGTTCCCCCCACGCCGCCGATTTCAATCGTGTTGTCCGTCAGGTACTGACCGAAGACACCCAGCGTATCCGCGTGGTCGCCCGCCAGCAGGCTCGCGTCGGCCCCCGTATCCAGCACGCCGATCACGTAATTCTGCGTCGCCGGCGGATTCAGCGCCCCGCAATTGGGAAAAATCGGCCCCACGAACGGGTTGCAGTCATACGTCGTTTCCAGCAGGTGTTCGTAATTGTCCGCCCCCACCGGGCTGCGCTTGCTCGACGTGGTCATCGCCACCAGCGGCGAGAACCCCGCCAGCCGCGGGCGCGGATGGGGAAACGTCATCCCGCCCCCCGCCAGCGCCGGCGGCTGCGCACTCCCCCGCCTCACCGCCGTAATGCTGATGCCCCCTCCCACCCGCAGGTTCGCCGGACGCCATTCATCCGGCGCCCTGCCGCCGCCCTGCGCAAGACACGGCGCCGTGACACAGACCGTCAACGCCGCCGCCGCCATTCCCGTCAACCAGGTTCTCATGGTGAATCGCCCCTTTTCTGCCGAGGGTTCCCCCGTTTGCCAGTATAGGCCGAAAAGGGCGATAAGTCATGGAAAAAAGGCGCGAAATGAACACGCGGAAACCAAGAAAAGCAGCATTCTGGGCTCGACCCGCACCGACGGGTACACCGAATCCGACCTGCCCCGGGGGTGAAGCCCTCAACGTTCAAACAGAACCGCCAGGCAGCGCGCAAAATCCGAGCCGCTGCGGCGTGCCACAAACGAGCGGGCCAGCGCCTCCTGGACACTCCTCGCCCGCCCCTCGTCCGCCGGTACGGAAACCGCCACCGGCGAAGCCGGCAAACCCCCGCGCGGCCCAGTCATCCACCGCGCCGCGTACCCGGCCGTAAAGGCGATCAGCAGGCTCGCCGCCAGCCGCGCCGGCCTCGATCCGAATCCCCGGCCACGCACCGCGCCCCGAAACCCCCGCGCCCGTGAAGCGCGCAACCCGTCAATAACGGCGCTAGACCCCGCCCCCGCGGTTTGCGAATCGGAAATGGGCAGGGATCGCATCGCGCTGATCGCCGCGCTATCCCCCCCATAGGCGGCCCGGCAGGAGCGGCACTCGGCCAGGTGCGCGTGGAACGCGCCGCGCTGCTCACCGCTCAGCTCGCCCCCCAACGCATCGGCGAACAGTTGTTCGCAAGTTTCGCAGTTCATGATTGATGTCCTCCCCAACGCCGAGTTACCGCGGCGACTCGCGCAGTGCAGAGTGCGCTTCCGCCGACCCCGCGTCCGGCGGCGCGCCCCAGCGGTTTTCCAGCCGCTCGCGCACCGCGCGCACCGCGCGCGCGAAATGGGTCTTTACCGTGCTAACCGCCAGACCCGTTTCCGCTGCGATCTCCGCAAACGTCAACTCGTCAAACACCTTAGCGCACAACACCGCCCGCTGCGCGTCGCTCAACGCGTGCAGCGCCGCCGCAATGTCCGCTCGCAACTGCTGAACGTCACCCGGCTCCACAACCTCCGACCCGCATGCCGCCGAGCCCGTCGGCCCCGCCTGATCCAGCGGCGTGCCTTCCCAGCGCCGCCGCCGCACCAGGTCAATCGCCCGCCGCAGCGTCGCCTGCCGCAGCCAGCCGCCCGGAAATCGCGGAAACTCCCGCCTGCACTGCGCCGCCCATTTCATGTACACATCCTGCACCACGTCGAGCGCATCGTGGTGCCGACCCAGCAGCCGATAGGCCCAGCCATACATCGCTTGCGCGTGTTGTTCAAAGGCGCGATCGGCCACGGCGGGGGTCATGGTACACTATGATCCGTCACAGTTGCTCCCCGGCCAAGCCCACGAGGGTAAAGACAACGGTCGAAAACCGGTGCCCGACCGGAACGTCGATTCCAAATGCCAAATGCCGATTGCCAATTTCCGACCGGCAACCGGCGACCGGCGATTGGCGATAGCAGAAGGCCGAAGGCCGGTGATGGTCGCCGCATCGGCCAGAGTGGGGCGGGCGCCCGCCGGTGGCCAGAGTGGGGCGGGCGTCCCTGCCCGCAGACATGCACCATGTACGGTCTTCCCGTAGCCTACCCGGATGGCTTCGCGCACCCCATCCACCATTTCGGCGTTTCGGCTTTCGGCTTTTCGGCTTTTCATTCACTCGCCACGCGCGAGGTCACCCGCAGTTCATAGCTACGATCGCGGAACGCCTCGCCGCTAAACTCCCAAACGGCCGCCCGGTGGTCGTCGATCTTGTCGGCGTTGTGCGCCCCGGTCTCGCCGGGCATCTGCACGGCGATGCGGAACGCATGACCGCCCACCTGCGCCGTGATGTCATACTCGCGCTTGGCACGATCCAGCGCCCGCTCAAACGCCGGCACGCACTCGCCGCGACAGCCCCCCTCGTTCAGTGCCTGCATCATGGCCCCGCGGCAGCGCTCCAGCAGCCGCGCCGCCTCCTCTTCCGTGCGTCGATCACGCGCTTCGCCGTCCAGTGTTTCCAGCTCCGCCGCGAGCGCGTCGTAGTCCAGATTTTCGTACACGTCGAGCGCGGCGCGCCGCGCGCGCAGCCACAGGTCCTGCGGCAGCGCATCGCCCAGCGCCGCCGCGGCCGACTGGGCCAGTTCCACTTGTCGCATCGCCTCCATGTCGCCGAACGCCTTCATCAGCCGCACGCGTTCCTCGCGCGTCAGCTCTTCCGCTTTCTTCTCCGCCAGCTTTTTGACCTCGTCGTCCGTGGCTTGCGCTTCCCAGAACTGCACGTACGCCCAGCGCCGCGGCGCATAGACCCGCGCGAAGTGATAATACGTGCCATCCGCCCGCCGCTCGATCCGCAGCGTCGTAGGAAAGTCGGTGTACAGAGAGCGGTCCGGATCCTCATCCGCCGCAAAGGAGCGCGGCAGTGCAGCGCCCGGCCTGAACGACCGCTCCGCCGTCAGGAAGTGCTTCTCCTCGTCATCCTTGTCCTTGTGCACACCGCGCGACACCGTCCAGCCGCTTTTCTCCGAGGGCAGCGCGTCCAGCGTCGCCAGGTCTTCCTTGGAACCCTCGTAACGGATCTTGACCGTCACGCCCCCATCGGCGCCGACCACGATCGTCTCCCTGCGTTCCAGACACCCTCCGGCCGCCAGCGCCGCGAACGCCCCCACCGCCACCGATCCGGCCACCCATCTCGTCCTCATCGCTTTTGCCTCCAAGAGAAAACCATTGACCACTCCGGAACAAGGACGCTCGACCCGGCGATTCGGACGACAGCATAGGAAAGCGGTCTGAAATCGGGAACGCGGTGCATGGCCGAGGCCGATCCGAGACGCGACCGCAAGGGAGCGGGCCTGCCACCAATACATGCGCACAGCGACGGCGCCCGCCGGGCCTCCAGCCTTCGGTGCCCCACACTCTCAAGACAATTCAGAGGGTTCAGCTCGCGAACGCGCTACGCCCGGTTGCGATAGAGTTCCGGGTCAATCACACGCAGCATGGCCGACGTGTTCAGCCCCCCGCCGAGAAACTCATTCAGCGCCGCCACCCCCGGCTCCGGGTTCTTCAGCAGGTCGTTGTAGTTGACTTCCAACATGCGAAACGCATCCGGGTGGTCGGCCATCCACTTGTAGACCTTGGCGATCTGCATGCGGAACACCTCCATTACCTTCTCGTCCGGCAGCGCTCCGCCGCCCTTCTGGTTGCGCTCCAGCATGATGTTCTGCGACTTGACCACCTCGCTCAACTCGCGGCGCATGAACACCACGCGGTAGCGCCGGTTGAGCGGCAGGTCCATCAGCAGCAGGTGGACCATCTTGACCACCTTGCCCGGCGCCTGCGCCAGCCACGAGGCGTCCTTCTTGGTCTGCTTGACCGCCTCGAATTCGTAGTAGCCCCTGGGGTTGTCCTCGTCGGCGCGGCGAACCTCGTCCGTCAGCGCGCCAATCCCTCCCTTGTCGAGCATCTGCATCATCATCGAGGTGCCCGACCGCGGCAGCCCCGACACCACCGTGATGAAATCCGCCTGGTTACTGTTCATAAACGCACCCAACTGCTTGTCCCGCTCCGACCGTACTCCGTAGGCACCCAAGAACCCGACTGGCGTCGGCTACAGTGACAACGCCTTCCAGCCGCTGGATTCTCAGGGTTTACAAACGCGCACCAAGCGCCCAGCGCTGGGCGCGTAGCTTATACCGGATTTTGACAACCGCGACTATTGCCGGGCTTGGCCTCCCGAATCGGCGATGCGACTCCGAAGGAGTCCTCGCTGTCAGCCGGGGGTTAAGCGCAGCGCAACCCCCGGTTACCCGTCCACCACGCAATCGACCCTGAAAGGGTCGTCGTGCCTACGTAAACAAATACCGCGGATCAAAATCCACGCCATGTCGTCGCGCGATGGCCATGAGTTCCTCTTCGAAACTCTGCTTCGCGTGCCGCTCCGGTTGCCGGGCGATGTACGAACGCACCGTCGCAACCTGAGACTCGCTCACCGAGAACGCTCCGTACCTCTCCTGCCAATGAAAATCGGCGAACTCCCTGCCCTTTCCCTTGATCCAGCGCGAGGAATCGCGCTTGATCGCCAACATCAACTCGGCCAAGGCGATGTTCTTCGACAGACTGATCAACAAATGAACATGATCGGCCGTGCCGTTGATCGCCAGAAGAGGGCTATTATAGCCACGGCAGATCCCGCCGATGTACCCATACAAATCCGCGACAATGTCCGGCGTAATCAACGCACGCCGGTCCTTGGTCGAAAACACGACGTGAACGATGAGCTTGGCCAGAGTCTGCGCCATGATCCCATGGTATCGATCATGCGACGGCCTGCCACGGCCATCGACGACCCTTGCAGGGTCGTTCATTTCAGGGGCCGACTGCCGGGGGTGTGGTCCCGCGCGGGACCACACCCCCGGCTGACGTCGCAGACCCCTTCGGGGTACAAGGCCGCCGCAGCTACCGGTGCTGACTGAGGGTCGATCGATGACTGGCGTGCCATCAATATGGCGGTATGGTGCGCATCACATCATTTTGACACAGGCCATCCGGCCGGATTCACGTTTCCCTGGCCTGATGATCGGGGTTGCCGAGCATCTTGATGATGTGTCGGGCGAGTCCTTCGTTGATCTCACGATGCCGCGGCACCGGCTGGACCACGCCGGTTTCCGGATTGCGATACCAGTCATGCTTGCCTCCGTGCCGGACGAGCAAGCATCCAAACCCCTCAATCATTCCAATAAGGTCGATGCGCTTCACGACACGACCAGCTCATCCACCCTGCGAATACCGGAGACTTGCCCGCCGGCCATGTCCTGATAAAGGTCCTTAAGGTGCTCCTTAAGGTCATCCAGCGACTCGCCCTGAGTCCGGTAATCCGGGTAGTCGGCCAGATACCCGATCCAGACGTCGTCTTCCTGCCAGTAGACGAACTTCACCGTTTGCATGATCGTACTCCCCGTATCCCGTAGCATCATATCCCACGGACCGGACGCGGACCAACCGCCCTTCGGCCGATGACTGGGAATCGCCTGATTGCACGCCTTCTGCCTGCGCGGTCGGGCCAAGACGATGTCGCCACACCGCAGCCATTAGCGGCCCTCGTCGCGTTTCCGCGCAATCAACTTCCGCAATCCCGCCACGGTCAGCGTATTCGCCACGTCCTTTTTCGTCGCCCCCCCGCGCCGCGCGGTGCACACGCCGTACCCCATCTGATCGAGCTGCTCGACCGCGTGCGCGTCGGTGTTGATGCACAGCATGACCCCCGCATCCAGCGCCTGCCGCACGTGCACGTCCTTCAAATCCAACCGCTGCCAACTGGCGTTGATCTCCAGCAGCGTCTTCGTCCGCGCCGCCTCCCGCATCACCGCGCCCATGTCCATCTCCATCGCCGCGCGCTTGTTGATCAACCGCCCGGTAGGATGTCCGATGGCGCACACAAAACGGTTGCGCATCGCCGAAATCGTCCGCTCCGTCGGGCTCATTTTCCCCTCGCCGCCCGACCCCATTGCCGAATGAATGCTCGCCACCACCCAGTCGCATTCCGCCAATATCTCGTCCGGATAGTCCAGCTCCCCGCTCGGCAAAATATCACACTCGCAGCCCACCAGAATCTCGATGCCCCTGGTCCGCTCGTTGGCCTTGCGAATCGCCGCGATGTGCTTGCGCATCCGCTCCACGCTCAGCCCATTGGCGATCGTGCTGCTGGGCGAGTGGTCGCAGATCGCGATGAACGCATATCCCCGCGCCTTCGCCCCCGCGGCCATCTCCTCGATCGTGTGGTGCCCGTCGCTCGCCACCGTGTGCATATGCAGGTCGCCGCGGATGTGCTCCAGCGAAATCAAATCATCGAACCGCGCCTGAACCTCCTCCTCAAACTCCCCACGGTCCTCGCGCAGCTCCGGCGGCACAAACGGCAGCCCCAGCTTCGCATAGATATCCTCCTCGCGCCGCCCGGCCAGCAGCCTCTCCCCGTCATACAGCCCGTATTCATTCAGCCGCCATCCGCGCTTCACCGCCATCTCGCGCAGCCGGACGTTGTGTTCCTTCGAACCCGTGAAATACTGCCACGCCGCCCCGAACGATTCCGTCGGCACCACCCGCAAATCAACCTGAACCTCCCGCCGATCGTCGAGCGCCACCGTGACCGACCCCTTGGTGTCGCCCGCCGCCAGCACCCGTTTGACCCCCTCGAACGCCGTGAACTGTTTCACGATCTCGCGGCCGGCGTCGGAATCGCACAGCAGGTCGATATCGCCGATGGTCTCTGCGCCGCGCCGCAGCGAGCCGGCCACCTCCACCCGCCGCACCCCCTTCAGCGCCCGGACCCGCTCGGCGAACGCCTGCGCGATCGGCAGCGCCACCCCCAGCGGCGTACGCCCCCCGCTGCTTTCCAGGAACGCGATACCCTCCGCGATCTTCGCCGCGCTCTTCTCCCCCAATCCCGGCAACGTCGCCAGCTCGCCCGAGGCGATCACCCGCTTGAGCCCCGCCAGATCGTTCACCCCCAGCTCGCGATGCGCCAGCGCCACCTTCTTGGGGCCCATGCCGGGTATGTCCAGCAGGTCGATCAGCGTCGCCGGGTACTTCTTCTGAAGTTCCGCCAGCACGTCCACCGTGCCATGATCCAGATACTGCTGAATGCGCTCCGCCGTGCCCTTGCCCACGCCCGGCAGCTCCGTCAGCCGCTTCTCGCGCGCCAGCAGAGCGACATCCTCGTGGCACTCCTTGATCGACCGTGCCGCCCGCCGGTAGGAGTTCACCCGGAACCCGTCCGCCCCGTCGATCTCCAGCAGATCGCCGATCCGATCGAACACCCGCGATAACTCACCGTTGATCATCGCACCGACCTGATGGAAACACTGCGGAACCTCGCCTCGACCGTCCCGATTCGTACGATGCGCCGCGCCGCGATTGTATCCGCCCGCCGCCCGCCCGAAAGCCGATCGCCGTTACCGCGCCGCGACCGAAAAAACGTGCGTCACCGACCGATACACGACAAACGTCCTGGTAAAACGCCGCACGGCGACCTAGAATCCCCCCAAACAACCGGCGGCAACCATCAGCCGCGTTCACCCTGCCGCCGCCGCCGACCGATACGCTATTCGGGCCGTAAACTCGACCATTGTTCAGCCGGAAGGAAACCGACATGCCCACCGCAACGTCCACCACGCCGCGCACCGCGCCCGCGCCGCACACCGCCGCCCCCACCGCCACCGGCCACCTCGACTTCGACCGCATGGTCGACGACCGCTTCCTCGTCGCCGCCGAGCACATGAAGCTCGAACGCGAAATCCAGCTTCGACTCCGCGCCCCTTACCGCGAACTCATCGTGCAGATTCCCGTCCGCATGGACGACGGACGCCTCGAAATGTTCTACGGATACCGCGTCCAGCACAACGCCGTCCGCGGACCCTACAAGGGCGGCATCCGCTTCCACCACGAAGTCGACCTCAACGAAGTCCGCTCCCTCGCCGCCCTCATGACCTGGAAAACCGCCATCGTCGATATCCCCTTCGGCGGCGCCAAAGGCGGCGTCACCTGCGACCCCACCCACATGAGCCGCAACGAACTCCAGCAGCTTACCCGCGGATTCACCCAGAAAATCGACATGGCCCTCGGCGTCTACCGCGATATCCCCGCCCCCGACGTCGGCACCAACGCCCAGGTCATGGCCTGGATCCTCGACGAATACGGCAAAAAGCACGGCTACTCCCCCGCCATCGTCACCGGCAAGCCCGTCAACCTCGGCGGCTCCCTCGGCCGCGAGGAAGCCACCGGCCGCGGCACCATGATCATCACCCGCGAAGCCTGCCACGCCCTGGGCATCGACATTCGCTCCGCCCGCGTCGCCATCCAGGGCTTCGGCAACGTCGGCTCCTGGACCGCCCGCCTCCTCGCCGAACTCGGCGCCAAAGTCGTCGCCGTCTCCGACGTGCAGGGCGGCATCTTCCACGAACACGGGCTCGATATCGCCAAAGTGCTCGCCCACCTGGCCGCCACCGGTTCCGTCGTAGGCCTGCCCGGCACCCGCACCATCGACAACGAAGAGCTGCTCGCCCTCGACGTGGACGTGCTCATCCCCGCGGCCCTCGGCGGCGCCGTCACCCAGCGCAACGCCGAAAACGTCAAGGCCCGCCTGATCGTCGAAGCGGCCAACTCGCCGCTCACCCCCGCCGCCGACGACATCCTCCGCCGCCGCGGCGCCGAAATCGTCCCCGACATCCTGGTCAACGCCGGCGGCGTCACCGTCTCCTATTTCGAGTGGGTGCAGAACCTCCAGCAGTTCCACTGGGGCCTCGACAAGGTCAACAAGGAGCTGGAGCACCGCATGGTCCGCGCCTGGAAAATGGTCCACACCCGCGCCGTGCAGGAGAAAATCCCCCTCCGCCTCGCCGCCTACGTCGAAGGCATCACCCGCGTGGCCGAGGCCACCCGCCAGCGCTGCTAGAAAACCGGCAACAGAGCCCGGAGACTCGAGACGCCGGTTCCCAACCGCTGAATCCCTTCGGCTTTCGGCGTTTCGGCGTTTCAGCTTTCGGCGTTTCAGCTTTCGGCGTTTCAGCTTTCGGCGTTTCAGCTTTCGGCGTT
>CAZMVD010000085.1:0-8067 GCA_964569425.1 uncultured Phycisphaeraceae bacterium | reverse complement strand
TCAGCTTTCGGCTTTCGGCGTTTCGGCTTTCATCATTGTGGCACCGGTTTTCCAACCGGTGAACCCCTTCGTGGCTTCGTGGCTGCGTGGCTTCGTGGCTTCGCGGCTTCGCGGTTCCCTCCCGCCTTCCGCCTTCTGAATTGCCGCGAGCCAATAACGCGGTTAGAGTAGCCGTCGTGTTACTTTTGCGGAGGGGTCCTCGTGCCGACGCTTCACTTCAAGGGCAAAACGGCCATCGAGAACCACCACCACACGGTGCCGCACCACCGCCTGGAGTTCGACTCCAAGCTCTCGCTCCTGCCCAAAGGCCAGCGCCCCTCGCTCGACGGCAACCTCATCATCGAGGGCGACAACCTCCTCGCCCTCAAGGCCCTTCTGCCCACCCACGCCGGCAAGGTCAAATGCATCTACATCGACCCGCCCTACAACACCGGCAACGAGGGCTGGGTCTATAACGACAACCTGACTCAGCCGCAGTTCAAGGAGTGGATCGGGCAGACCGTCGGCAAGGAAGGCGAAGACGCCTGCCGACACGACAAATGGTGCTGTATGATGTATCCGCGGCTCACGCTACTCCGAGAGTTCCTGACAGACGATGGCGTTTTGTTTATCAGCATCGATGACAATGAGCTCGGCAACTTGCGCCTAATTGCCGACGAGGTTTTTCACACTGATCTTCCGTTTTGCACTTTTGTCTGGAAGCGTCGAAGTTCTACCGGATTGCGTGGAGATGCGGTTTCTGTTGACCACGAATATGTATTGGCCTATGCAAGACAACCCGAAAGGGTGAGGTTGACTGGCTTAGTTAGGTCCCCCGACGACTATCCGTATGAGGACGTTCGTGGCCGATACGCCAGTACAGACTTGACGGTTGGCATGTCCCAAGAGGAACGTCCAAACCAAGCGTACATGCTGGTAAACCCACGAACGAAAAAGAAGTATCCGCATAACCCTGATCGAGTTTGGGGATACGAACTAGCGACAATGAGAAAGCACATAGCAGATGACTTGATCATCTGGCCGGAAGATGATCCGGGCTCGCGTATGACCCGCCCGAGATTCAAGACGTATTTTGATCCTGAACACCCCAAGATTCGCCCAGTATCGTCCTGGATTGCCAGCACATCCGAAAGGGCTGATGTTGAAGATGATGCAACTGATGTATTGTCGATTGCATCAGGGCTGAATACCGAAGGTGGCCGAGCGCTTCGGCGTGCGCTTGGCAAGAAACAATTTGACTACCCCAAGCCGCCATCCCTTATCTCGTCATTAATCCGAATTTCGACAGGGAACAGTGACATTGTTTTAGATTCCTTCGCGGGAAGTGGGACGACGGGCGAGGCAGTTCAGAATGTGAATCAGGCCGACGGCGGTGAGCGGCGATTTGTTCTTGTTCAAATGCCATTTGACAACGAGGAACAAAGAAAGGACAACTTCAACATATGCCGTCACGTGACTGTGCCACGTGTGAAGGCATATGGCGGCACATTCACCTTCGCGCGTGTTGGCGAGCCGTTATTCGGGGAGTATCGTGATCTCGGCGAGAAACTGCCCGATTGGGAGACGCTGGCACGGTACATCTTCTACACCGAAACCAGCCGTGAATGCGAGCCCAAGAAGTTCAACGCAAGGACCGGCTTCATCGGTGCGACGGAACCCGGCGGCGGCACCAGTTATTACCTGCTCTATACGCCCAACCAGCGCGACGAGTGCGAGGTGACGATTTCCTGGCTCGACGAGGCGGCCGGGCGCGACCCGAACCGCAC
Source organism: uncultured Phycisphaeraceae bacterium (assembly GCA_964569425.1). Taxonomy (GTDB): domain Bacteria; phylum Planctomycetota; class Phycisphaerae; order UBA1845; family UBA1845; genus JACQXM01. The sequence goes on along the minus strand of CAZMVD010000085.1, from coordinate 6,301 downwards.
GTTCGTCGTCTACACCGAGCGCATATGGATGGACGAAGACGACCGGCGAAAATGGGAACGCGAAAACAACCGCCGCGTGCGTACCATGGTCGTGCCCTTTAATCTCAAGTGACGGCATGGAACTTAAGCAATTCCAACGCCGCGTGGTCGATGAAGTAGAGCGCTATTTGAGCGCCTTGGCCGTCGAACGCGCCAGAAACAACCGCCACGCCGCGCTCGACGCCTGGCGCGACCTGCATCTGCCGGGGCGCTACCACGAGCACGAAAACGCTCTCCAAGAAGACCTGCCGACGTTTTGCATCAAAGTCCCCACCGGCGGCGGCAAGACGCTGATCGCTACACAGATTCTGGGCGCCATTCATCGCACCATTCATCGGGACCGCAACGGTGCCGGGCTTGTGCTTTGGGTGGTGCCGAGCAGCCAGATTTACCGCGACACGCTGCGCCGCTTGCGTGACCGCAGCGACCTCTACCGAGTTATGCTCGAACACGCAGTTTCCCGGCGCATCGAGCTTTGGGAAAAGCACGAAATCGCGCGGCTCTCGCCCGCTCGCTTGCGAGAGTGCCTGAACATCCTGATCGTCCAACTGGCCAGCACCAACCGTGAGACCCGCGAACAACTCAAGTTTTTCAGGGACAGCGGCGGGAACATCGTCCAGCACTTTCCGCCCGAGAATGACCCGAAGGGCCACCGCCGACTCAAGGAGCAGATTCCCAACCTCGACATGATCACCGACGACGCGCACCGAGGCGAGCATTTGATCGCCACCTCGATCGGCAATTTCGTCCGGCTGTGCAGACCGGCCGTCATTCTTGACGAAGGTCACAAGGCCACCAGCCAACTCGCCCGCGACACGATCGCGGGCTTCAATTCCTCCCTTGTGGTCGAACTTTCTGCCACCCCTCATCACGACGCGAACGTTCTCTGCCGCGTAAGCGGGGAAGAACTGCTCAGCGAAGAGATGATCAAGTTGCCCATCAACATCGCCTCATCGGGCGTCGGCAACTGGAAGGAATTGCTGACCCGTGCCCGAGATAAGCGCATCGCCTTGGCTGACAAGGCCCGCGGCATCGTTAAGAGCCGGCCGGGCGGCCGACTGATCCGCCCCATCGTGCTGGTTCAGGTCGAACGCACCGGGAATGATCAGCGCGACCAGACGCACATTCATAGCGAAGATGTCCGCGATTATTTGATCGAGCGACTCGACGTGCCCCGCGCCGCCATTGCTGTTAAGACTGCCGCAACCGACGAACTGGTCGAGTACACCGATCTCCTTGATGAAGGTTGCCCGATCGAGTGGATCATCACCAAGGCCGCGTTGCAGGAGGGTTGGGATTGCCCCTTCGCCTATGTTCTCGTGTCGCTCAGCAAGACCGGCAGTGGTCAGAGCATGACGCAACTCGTGGGTCGCATCCTGCGCCAGCCGTATCAAGAACGGACCCCAGCTCGGGAACTCAACCAATGTTACGTTTACTGTCGTCACCTTAGATCGAGCGAGATTGCGGCGCAGGTCAAGTCAGCGCTGGAGCGCGAGGGCTACGAAGGAGACCTTCAGGGCGCGATTGTAGAGGATGGTGATCGCTCGAACGCTACACAACGCAAGAGAGTCTCCATCCGTTCCGAGTTTCTTGATTTCTACCGTCAATTCGACGGCGAAATCTATTTACCTCATTTCTGTGTCAAAGAAGGCCGCGAGTACGCGCGGCTGGACTACTATAGGCACCTCGTGAGTCAGGTCGACCTTGACCGCTTTCCTTACGACCGCATCGAGTGGCCGCTCGCCCAAGAACTTGCTAACGCCAAGGACCGATTTTACTGCATCACTCTCGGTACAGACATAGAGCGACGCTACGAAACAACAGCCGATCTTGTCGAAACCGATGCCCAAGTGCGCGGCTGGCTCACGGCCGCCCTTCGTTTCGACTTTCTGAGTTTCAAACAGCTACGCCGCGTGGTAGAGGCCGTTTATCATCGGCTCTGCGCGACGGAATTAAACCTGAAAGGGCGACTCGGCTTGGTCAAGTTCGCGGTCCGCGACCGAATCGAGCGTTGGCTTCAGGAACAACTGGACCAACAGACAGAGGCGGCCTTCGCCGCATTGTTCACTTCGCACCGCCTCATGTTCTATCTTGAATGCAAGTCTTGCCGCTTTCGGATTCCCCCTTCGCTGGAAATTCGAGCCACAAGGCGCCTTGTTCACGGGGATGGCGAGCAGATTGCCAAATCGCTCTTCGATTACGTCGAGCACGAGTCTCAGAATGAGTATGAGCGAAAGGTCGCGCTCTGTCTGGATCGTGATGCGCACGTCCTCTGGTGGTACCGCAATCTCGTCGGCCCCGAGAATTTCACCGTTCAAGGGTACAAGCGCAACAAGATATATCCTGACTTTGTGGTGCAAAGCGGTAAGAACGGCAAGCCCCTTAATCGCGTAATCGTCATCGAGAGCAAGGGAGAACATTTGGAGGGGAATCCGGACACGACGTATAAGCGCAACGTCGCCAACTACTTTGAACGCGTCGGCCGAAAGGTCACTTGGCAACAACTCGGCAAGGGCTTTGCCAACCACGTTTTTCGTTTCCAGATTCTCGACGAAGCTCAGCCGGACGGGCGCGATTGGCAGGATGAACTTCGGGCGTTGCTAGGTGAATCGCTGTAATGCGCACGATAGCAGTTGCCCTTGGAGTTTGGAGCCGCGGAGAAAGTCATTGAAAACCAACGCGCCCGCCCCACGAATCCGCCGCCGACCAGAAGAGTTTTCTTGACCAGGATCCCCGTCGGCGGCGTCCGCCGTCCGCCCCCCGACCCCGCCCGGAACATCGTGAAACGGTGATACGCACTATCGTCCTATAATATTTCGTCCGATAAGTATGCGCCTGCCAGTATGAATAACTGACACGGACCTGCCACAAACGTGTTTCGCGCGAAACAAGCTTGCGCAACCCCCGCCTCCCCCCTTGCCAAGGGGGGACCGAGGGGGGGGCGCCATTCTCGCCTCCCGCCTTTCCTTTGCCAGTTGCCTGTTGCCCACGCAAACTTGCTTCGCGCGCAGTTTCCCCCTCCGCAATCACAAACGTCCCGTTGTCGCAATCGAAAGTTTGCGCGTCAGCGCGCGGTGCGCGCGCGGCGCATACGGCGGAACAGCAGCAGCGGAATGCCCAGCAGCATGAGCACCACGACCGCCGGCTCGGGCACGATCGCCCCACCCGCTACCGGCAGCGCGCCCGGCGCGGCCGCCGATTGACCCAGGGGCAGCGGGCCGGTGATGGTCGCCGGAAACACCAGCGGATCCGCTTGCGCGCCGGCGGCCAGTTGGGCCTGCATCGCGGCCAGCGATGCATCCATCGCCTGCTTGAGCTGCTCGCGCCCGCTGAAGCTGAGGAACGGGTTGAAGATGCCGGTCACTTCGAAGAACGGCGCGGTCAACACCGCGAGAATGTCGGCGTAGATGTTGCCTTCGACGACGATGGGGCCGAAGTCGAAATCGTAGTTGTCGGTGCTGTTGGAGAAGCGCCCTTCGCGGTCTACCGTCTGGCGCGAGGAATAGTCGACGTTGAGTTCGTAAAAGCCGAAGCCGTTGATCGACAGATCGGCATCGAGAAGCACGCTGCCGGTGATGGCCGTTTCCTGCCCGCCGACGTCGGCCGTCAGCGAGTAAACCAGCGGCACGGGCGTGAGGTCGCGGCTCAGCGCCGTGGAGAGGGAAACATCGAGCGTATCAACCCAGCGCCGCCCGGCCGACACCTGAAGCGAAACCGGCCCCTGCATGCGCAGCTCGCCGATGCCGAAGTTGAAGCTTTCGCCGATGAAACTGTTGTTGATCAACACGTCGGCGCCGGCGCTGAGGGGGTTGCGCCGACCTTCGACGTTGAAGCCGGCATAGGCGAGGCCCAGGCCAACGTCGCGAAACAGATCCGCGCGGGCCGGCGCGGCCGCGGTCAAAGCCGCCAGGGTGACGATCAGCCAGATTTTGCGCGTGTGGCATTTCATGCGTTTCGGTACTCTACCGCGCCGCCCCGGTGCGTTTCAATGCGCGCAGGGCGGGTCGTCAGATTCATCGGAATCTTCGGGCGGGGTGCTATGCGATTTCCGGCCCGGGCCGACAGGAAAGCGGTTTGCCAAATGCGGTGTGGCTGTAGAAACAGATAGTATTATCGGACAAGCGGGTTTCTCAGCCCGGGATGGAGTCAGCCGGGCGTCTGCTTGCCGTAGGTGGGCGGTTTCGCGCGGCAGTGGCTCGGTGCTACACTCTCGGCGGTTTGAAAGATCGGGCACACGACCCGTCGGCGGGCCGGCGCAGAATCCGGTTGGCGCGCGGCGCAGCGGCGAGAAATGGCTTGACGATCCACGCGCTGCTGGCCGATAACCATGGGGACGCCGCGGTCATTACGACGATCGCGCGGAACCACAGCCCTCGCGAGTGAGACGCCCCCACGATGAACTTGATTTTTTCGAAGTACGGCCTGTCGGTCGCCGCGACATTGTTCCTGCTCACCGGTGGATTGGCGTGTCGGTCCCATGCGCCGGAACCGGGGCCGGCGGCGCGACCGCAAGCGACCGAGTTTTACCGTGCGCCGGCGCCCCCGCCGCGGGTGGAACCGGCGCCGCCGCGGCAAACGGCGCCGCTGCCGCCGCGTTATGCGGGGCCGACCTGGTTTCCCGCGGGGAGCCGGCTCAGTTCGCGGTGGACGACGATCGTTATCCACCACAGTGCGACGAATAACGGCAACGCGCAGGTGTTCGACAAGTTTCACCGCGGCAAGGGGTGGGACGAACTGGGTTATCACTTTGTGATCGGCAACGGCAGCGGTTCGGCGGACGGGGCGATCGAGGTGGGGCCGCGCTGGCACAAGCAGAAGCACGGTGCGCACTGCAAGACGCCGGACAATTATTACAACGAGCACGGCATCGGCATCTGCCTGGTGGGTGATTTTACGCGCAGCCGGCCGACGCCGCGGCAGATGGCCGCGCTGCATCAGCTCACGCGCTTTTTGTCCACGTATTGCGGCATCCCTCCGCAGCGAGTGACCACGCACGGTCACATCAACAACACGACCAAGTGCCCGGGGCATCATTTTTCGCTGGCGTCGGTGCGGCACGCGTTGTCGTCACCGGCAACGGCGAGCGTCATGCCGTAAGGGCGCGCGTCACTTCGCGGATTTTTTTCGTCAATCAGGTAAGCCGGCGTTCGCGGCTGACGAGTTGATCGGCCAGGCGGGTCGGCTCGGGCAGGCGGTAGCGCGTGCAGCAGGCGAGGGCCACTTCGAGGGCCGCTTCGAGACAGAGGCGGTGGCCGACGCTGACGTAAACGGGCTTGACGGCGGCCCGGGTGCGCAGGGCGGCGCCGATGAGTTCGCCGTGGTGCTCGAGGGGTGCGGTGGCGCCGCGGGCTGGCAGCGGTTCGGGGGCGGCGCCGATGAGCAGGCTCTTGGCGCAGCCGAGGGCGGGGCGGTCGAGAATGACACCCAGGTGGCATGCGAGGCCGAAGCGGCGGGGGTGGGCGTAGCCCTGGCCGTCGAAGAGGAACACGTCGGGGGTGCAGCGCAGCTTGCGGAGGGCGGCGAGAATGGCGGGGGCCTCGCGAAAGGAAAGCAGGCCGGGCACGTAGGGGAAGCGCACGGGTCGGCGGACGACGTGCTGTTCGCAGACGCGGCCGGCGGCGATATCCCATATCACGACGGCGGCGATGCAGTGCGATTGGTCGGCCGAGAAGGCGATGTCGGCACCGGCGGCGAGCCGCAATCGGTGGATGACGCCGTCGCGGGTGACGGCGTGGCGGAGCGATTCCTGGATGCGGACGGCCTGTTGGGGCGTTACCGACCAGGGATGGGGTGAACGGGCGATGCGCATAGGTTCATTCATCGGTGCCACGGTGTGGCACGTTCAGCCGGCGGGCGGCGCGGCGCCCCCCGGACCATTATGCCGCCGGAGGGGGGACTTGGCGATTGGGGGTTTGAGATTGCGGATTGCGGATTGCGGTTTGGGGATTGGGGATTGCCAAATGCCGATTGCCGATTGCCGATTGCCGATTTCGACGTTTCGACGTTTCAGCGTTTCGGCGTTCTCTCGCCTCTCGCCTCACGCCTCTCGCCTTCCGCAAACTCATTCGCCATTCAGGGAAACCCGGCTGGGGCGGGTCGATCTTCGCCCTTCACGCCTCGTTCCGCATTCCGCACTCGCCCCCCCATTCGCTACTCGCTATTCTGCATTCTTAATTCGCCGCCGTAGCGCGAAGATGCCCGCAACTCCGATCACGCCCCATTCCGCATTCCGCATTCACCATTCCGCATTCGTCGGCGAATG
>CAZMVD010000084.1:0-17683 GCA_964569425.1 uncultured Phycisphaeraceae bacterium | reverse complement strand
AATTTCCGCGACCTCAAAGTCGCGGCCCCATTGAAGCAGATGCGTGTTGACCTTCCTGACGATCCGGCTGTTATTTCCGCGACCTCAAAGTCGCGGCCCCATTGAAGCGGGTCGTGGTATTGCTTCGAATGCCCGGACGTGCCATTTCCGCGACCTCAAAGTCGCGGCCCCATTGAAGGAGCGGACATGCGCTAGACCGATCGAGAGTAAGGCGACTACTCATGGACCGGTAGAATCCAGATCGAAGAATGACAACTCACCCAATCTTCAGCGCCACCGCCGCCGCTTTTTCCGTGTCCCGCTCGGCGTACACCTGGGTCACGTCCGCCATCGCGTGCCCCAACAGCACTTGCGCCGCTTCCAGGCCGTGCTCCCGCCGCACCTTGGTGGCGAACGAGTGTCGAAGCTGGTTCGGCGACAATCGGTGCCATTGCCGCCCCACAGACCACTTTCCTACCCCCTACCCCGCCTTTGCGGCGATTTCGATGGCCTTCGACTCGTCCACTTCGGCGTAAAGCGCCGTCATCGCCGGGGACCGATGGCCGAGGATTAGCCGCGCCGCCTCTATGCCAAATTGTCGTCGCAGGTTCGTCGCGGCATTGTGGCGGAGCCGGTGGGGAGACCACGGCGGCACGTCTGCGGCGCGGCAGCCGTTGTCGATTGCCCGCCGATAGGTGTCCGTGGTGTAGGCATCGCCAGCTTGCCAGGTCGGCGCATCCGCCACGTGGGAGCCGGGCTTGTTCCCGCAACTCAACGGGGTTTTCCGCTTGGCATGACGACGTTCTCGCAGCTCCGCCACCGCTTCGGCCGGCGAAAACAACGGCCTGTCGATGGGCCGATCCGCCAGGTAGGGCCGCACGACCGTCTGCGCCTGCGGTCCCAAGTAAATGACCCGTTCGTGTCCATGGTGTGCGGTCTTATGGTGTGCTGGACGAAAGAACCAGATTTTCCCGCTGGTGTCGATGTCGGTTGCGCGCATGGTTACCAGTTCGCCGGCACGAGCCGCGGTCAATAGCTGAAGCTGAATCAGCGCCCAGACTTGGCGGGATACGTGTGGTTTGACTGCGTCGATGAACGCTTCGGGGACGGGGCGAACGGGGTCGGTTTCCCGAGCGGCACAGCGTCCGCGCTTCAGCGGTTCCACCGTGGCCAGCGTCTGATAGGTGGTGACGGGGATCATCTCATGGCCAGCCGCCCATTTCCAAACTGACCGAATCAAACTGACAGACTTATTGATGTTCGTCCGTGCCCAGCCCTTGTCGATCATTCGTTGCCGGACTGCGCGCAATGCCGTCGGTCCGAAGTCCACCGCGCGGGCGTCAGCGTAAAGGGCTGTCACGTGGCGGATGACAAGGCGACAAATACCCGCGGTGGGCGTGGTCGTTCCGTCGGCTCGCTTGTAGTTGCTGTCGGCGTACTCCATGTATGCTTCCGCCAACTCCGCCACAGTGATTTCGTCCTGGGGTACCGGGAGCTTGCCTCCGTTCGCCGCCAGTTCCGCCAGCGTCGCGGCGTAACGCTGTGTCGCCTCACGCGTACCATGACGGCCGAGGTAGAGCCGGTTTCCGTTGATGTTGATGTAAGCTTGGCCGCTCGCCTTGTGGAGCAGCATCGAGGGGACAGCCTGCGGTTTTCGCGCCATGATGCGACCTCCGATTCTCGATTCCGGGTAGTCTACCCGGAATGACTCGGTTTCAGCCGCACCGTCCGCGACGGGTAAAGCGCCGTAACCTCCAGCGCCTGCGTAACCTATGTCATTGGAGCCGACGGGGTTCGAACCCGCTACCTTCTGGTTGCAAACCAGACGCTCTCCCAACTGAGCTACGGCCCCGGATGGCCAAGGACGGCCGAGGCGCCCCGCACGAGTGAACCTTGCGGCGGCAGCCACCGGAATATCCTATCGGGTGAACCAAGGTACGACCAGAGCCTGCGCGAGCAAACCTGCACAGCGGTGGCGGTGGCGGCGAAGAAGCGCGGCACCGTTTGGGTCGGCTTGCCGAAGCAGAAGAGGCATTCTATTCTATGCCTGCGCCGTCGAGGGGTCTTATCCGCTGGTCGTCGTTCCGCCGTGCGGATGGAGGGTCGCGCGGCCCGATCGACCGAACCGGCTGCGATGCAGGGTGCTCCGATGTCCCGCCGTTTCATAACCGATCTTCGTCCGGGTGAGCGGGTAGAGGATGAGGTGTTTCTCATCCGCTCGAAAGATCTGCGCACCACGACTCAGGGGGGGCTTTATATCCACGCGGTGCTGGGGGACCGGACGGGGCAACTGGTGGCGCGGCAATGGCAGGCTTCGGAACAGAGCTTCACCGCGATGCCTGAGGGCGGGTTCATGCGCTTTAAGGGGCGGGCGGAGAACTACAAGGGGAACCTGCAATTCATCATTGATGCGATGCAGCCGGCGGAGGAGGGGTCGTTCGATCTGGCCGATTTTCTGGCGGTCAGCCCGCAGGATCCGCAGAAGATGTGGGCGCGGTTGGTGGAGATTCTCAAGGGCGTTCGCCAACCGGACCTGGCGGCGATCGTGCAGGAGTTTCTGGCGGACGAGGGGCTGATGGCGAGATTCCGGCGCGCGCCGGCGGCGATGAACCTGCACCATGCCTACCTCGGCGGGTTGCTGGAGCACACGGTGCAGCTAATGGAGTTGGCGCTGCGGGTCTTGCCGCTGTATCCGAAGCTGAGTCTCGATCTGGTTCTGACGGGTCTTTTTCTGCACGACATCGGGAAGGCCGAGGAGCTGAATTGCGAGACCAGTTTCGACTACAGCGACCACGGCCAGCTTCTGGGTCATATTGTGCTGGCGACGATGTGGATCGAGAAGAAGGCGGACGCGGCGGGGCAGAAGCGCGGCAAGCCGATCCCCGCGGAGATTCGCTGGGCGCTGCAACACATCGTGCTGAGTCATCATGGACAGTACCAGTTCGGCAGCCCGAAACTGCCGGCGATTCCCGAGGCGATGGCGGTGCATTATCTGGACAATCTGGATGCGAAGGTGACCATGTTTCTGTCGGAAATCGCCAACGATCGGGACCCGGCCGCGCGGTGGACGAACTACCATAAGGCGTTGGAGACGAAGATCTTCAAACCGGACGTCATGGGAACGCGGAGTGGCTGACCCGATCGTCCATCCATCCGCAGAGTCAAACCGGCAGGAAAAGATGACGCAGGTTCTGCGTCGTAGACGGATCCATCCATGAAGTATACGCAGTTCACGGACGCCCAGGTTGCGGGGATGCTCTCGACCATCGGCGTATCTTCGATTGATGAGCTGTTTCGCACCATACCGCCGAAGTTTCGCCGCACGGAGCCGTTGCGGATTCCGCGGGGCGTCGATGAACTTGAGATTCTACGCGACCTGAATTCGTTGGCGGCGGCGAATCGGGACTGCACGCAACTGACGTGCTTTCTGGGGGGCGGAGCGTATGACCATTTTGTGCCTACCCTGGTGGATGCGCTGGCGGCGCAAACGGAATTCCTGACGGCCTACACTCCTTATCAAGCGGAAGCGTCGCAGGGGATTCTGCAGTTGTTTTATGAGTTTCAGACGATGGTGTGCCGTCTGACGGGCATGGAGGTTGCGAACGCGTCGCTTTATGAGCAGGCGAGCGCGACGGCCGAGGCGGTGTCGATGGCGCTCAGCGTGACGGGCCGGGCGCGGGTGCTGGTGGGGGAGACGGTACACCCGGATACGCTGCATGTGCTGCGCACTTATGCGGCCCAGCGCGGGGTTTCGGTCGATACGGTCGCGGCGCCCGATGGTGCGATCGATGCGCGGGCTCTGCAATCGGCGATGACGGAACAAACGGCGGCGGTGGTGGTTCAATCGCCGAATTTCTTCGGATGCCTGGAACGACTCGAAGAGTTGTCGCCGTTGATTCACGCGCACGGTGCGCTGCTGGTCGTGGGCACGGATCCGATCGCGGGAGGCTTGCTCAAGCCGCCGGGCGCATTCGACGCCGACGTGGTCGTGGCCGAGGGTCAGGCATTGGGGGTGCCGCTGCAATATGGCGGTCCTTACCTGGGACTGCTGGCGTGCCGGGAGAAGTATTTGCGGAAGATGCCTGGGCGGGTGGTGGGGATGGCGCGCGATCGCGAGGGCCGCAGGGGCTTCTGCCTGGTGTTGCAGACGCGCGAGCAGCACATCAAGCGTGAGCGGGCGACGAGCAACGTGTGCACGAATCAGGGTCTGCTGGCGGTGCGGGCAGCCATTTACCTGGCGGCGATGGGCAAACGCGGCATCGCTCAGGTGGCGGGGCTGTGCTTTGACAAGGCGCACTACCTGGCGAAGCGGATCGCGGAAACGAAGGGGTACGAATTGCGGTTTGCGAGGCCGTTTTTCAAGGAATTCGTCGTGCGCAGCGCGCGGAACGTGAAGGACGTCCTGGCCAAGTGCCGGGAGCGCGGTTTGCTGGCGGGTGTGCCGCTGGCGCGGTTTGACGAACGATACAGCGATTGCTTTCTGGTGGCGGTGACGGAGAAGCGGACCAAGGCGGAGATGGACGAGCTGGTGGAGGTTCTGGCGAGCGCGTAGTCGGTAGCCCCGTGGGAGGGCGGCTGCGGAACGTTGTATTCCACGGCAACTCGTCTGTCGTACCTTTGGGAGGGTGGTTGGTGTGGCCACGATGGGTTGACGCGGGCGTGTGGTTGCTGGTCGTGCTGACGGCCGGGGTGGTGGCGCTGTTTGCGTTGCTGCTCTGGCGTGATGGTTACGTCAAAGGGTGGCGCGCGGCGCGCAAGCAACCGCCTTTGTGTCCCGGATGCGGTTACAACCTTTCGGGGCTGCACCAGTGCCGGTGCCCGGAATGCGGGCGGACCTATACGCTGGAGGAGTTGTGGCGTTCCGCGGTGCGGGCGCGGACGAGGGACGAAGTGGTATCAAGCGAGGCCGCCGGCGCGGAGCGATAAGGATCCTGTAAGCGATGAGTGCCATACCAAAGAGTCGGCAGGTTGATCACCCGCTGTTGTTCGAGCAGGGGGCGCCGGGGGTTTGCGGCGTTTCGCTGCCCGAATCGGATGTGCCGACGGTCAAGCGAAGTGATTATGTACCGGCGTCGATGCTGGCGGAGGGTCCGCCGGCGCTTCCGGAAGTGGGCGAACTTGACGTGGTGCGGCATTACAAGCGGCTGGCGCACCGTTGCTTCAGTGTTGATGGGAACTTCTATCCGCTGGGGAGTTGTACGATGAAGTACAACCCGCGGATCAACGAACGTGTGGCGGCGCTGCCGGGCTTTGCGAATCTGCACCCCTATCAGGATGAGGCGGACGTGCAGGGGGTGCTGGAGTTGTTGTACCGGCTGCGGTGCGACCTGGCGGAAATTGCGGGGCTGGCGGAAGTTTCGTTGCAGCCGGCGGCGGGGGCCCATGGCGAGATGACGGGGTTGATGATCATCAACGCGTACCATCGCAGCCGGGGGCAGGATCGGCGGAAGGTGCTGGCGCCGGACAGTGCGCACGGGACCAACCCGGCTACGTGCACGACGTGCGGACGGGAGGCGTTTGCGGTCAAGTCGTGTGCCAACGGGCGGGTGGATATCGACGACCTGCGGGCGAAAGTCGACGAGGACACGGCGGCGTTGATGATCACGAACCCCAACACGTGCGGGGTGTTTGATGAGCAGATTGCGGACATCGCGGAGATTGTTCACGCGAAAGGGGCGCTGCTGTACCTGGACGGCGCCAACATGAACGCGGTGCTGGGGCGAACGCGGCCGGGCGATTTCGGCGTGGACGTGATGCATTACAACACGCACAAGACGTTCAGCACGCCGCACGGGGGCGGCGGTCCGGGGGCGGGGCCGGTGGGCGTCGCGGAGCCGCTGCGTGCGTTCCTGCCGGTGCCGCAAGTGGTCAAACGAGCTGATGGGACTTTCGGTTGGGACCACGACCGCCCGCAGAGCATCGGCAAGGTGCGGTCGTTCTTCGGGCAAGTCGGGGTTCTGGTGCGGGCGTACACGTACATCCGCAGCCTGGGACACGACGGATTGAAGGACGTGGCTGAGAAATCGGTGCTGGCGGCCAATTATCTGGCCGCGCGGCTGAAGGGGCGCTACACGTTTCCGTTTCCGCCGCCTTATGCGCATGAGTTCATCATGGTGCCGCGGTTTGAGGGTACGGAAGTCACGGAACTGGACATTGCCAAGCGGCTGATCGACCACGGGATTCACCCGCCGACGATGAGCTGGCCGATTCACCACTGTTTGATGGTCGAGCCGACGGAGACAGAGTCGCTGGCGACGCTTGATGCGTTCGTGACGGCGATGCTGGACATCGCGAACGAAGTGGAAACAGATCCCGAGACGGTGCGTTCGGCGCCGCACACGATGCCGGTCAAGCGTCTGGACGAGGTCGGGGCGACGCGCAAGCCGAACGTGTGCTGGCGGGAGACGGTCTGAGGCCGTAGGGGTCCGAGAGCGCGATAGAGAGAACCCGCCGTTCTTCAGACTTCGACCTGGATTTGATAGGGGAATCCCTCGAGGTTGTGGCGTCCGTTTCGACCGCCCCGAATGGTGGCCTGGGTGGGAAACACGCCCCATTTGACGGGCGTCGACGTCTGTTCACCCCAGGTCTGGCCTTTCCGCTCCAGGCAGAGCAGCAGTCCGCGTTCGTCGCCCATTGCCCACCATGGTTTCGAGTCGCGCGGGTGAGCGTTGTCAGGTCTTCTCGTCAGGCCGCCTGGACTGCGGGTCGTCGCAAGGAGAGTGCCAGCGCGGCGGAGAGGAAGCAGAGCACAGCGGCGAGGGCGAAGGCCGCGAAGTAGCTTCCGGTCCATTGCTGGGCGAGATTGCCGGCCCAAATGCCGATCACGCCGGCGACGCCGTAGGAGGTGAATACCCATCCGTAGTTGGCGCCGAAGTTTTTCGAGCCGAAGAGGTCCGCGGTGAGGGAGGGGAACAGGGCGAAGTTGCCTCCGAAGTTGAACCCGACCAGTGCCGCGCCGAGTGATAGCTGCCACTGCGTTTCCAGCCTGATGAGCATCAATAGGGTGACGCCCTGCACCAGGAACATGGCGGTCATGGCGGCGCGGCGGCCTACCTTGTCGGACAACAGTCCCCAGAGCACGCGTCCGGCGGCGTTGAACAGGGCGAGAATTCCGACGGCGGCGGCACCGCGCAGGAGCAGGTCGCTGCGCATGGCCTCGGTGAGGACGCCGGCGCGTTCGGCGGCGACGACCATCTGGCTGCCGGCGAAGGGTTTGAGGATTCCGATGACCATGAGTCCGGCCATGGCGCCGCTGAAGAACATGAGCCAGACCACGTAAAAGCGCGCGGAGCGCAGGAGTTGCTGCCAGGTGGCGTCGGCGACGGGGGCGGACGAACCGCGCAGCGTGTCGGGAGGATTGCGCAGCAGCGCAGCCCCGGCGATGACGGCGACCATGCTGACGAGGCCGTGGACGGTGAAGAAGGTGCCGATGCCGTGCTTCTCGATGAAGCCGACGGCGCCGAACTCGCGATGGCTGAAGACCCAGGCGCCCAGTCCGAATCCGGCGACGGCGATTCCGGAGACCAGTCCCTTGTGTTGCGGAAACCACTTGACGAGGGCGGCGATGGGGCAGACGTAGGCGTAGCCGATGCCGACGCCGGCGAGCAGGCCGATCGTTCCCCAGAGGAGGAACAGGTGATCCTGCACGCCGCCGCCCACGTAGCGGTTGCCGAGGGTAATGCCGGCGATGATGGCGACGGTCACGATGCCGTGGGGCACGTATTGCACGAGCGGAAAACGTTCCTGGTCGAGTCCGCGAAACAGGGCGTGGTAGATGAGCAGTGCCACGACCACGGCACTGCCCATGAGCAGCGCGTGGCACAGGTAGAAGGTGACGAGGTGGTTCATGGCTCCGGCGATGAGGAACCCGATTCCGAGGATGACGCCGCCGAGCATGGCGGTGTAGCGCGGCCCCCAGAGGTCCTGAAGCCGACCGGCGAAGACCATGGCGGTGGCGAAGGAGAAGAGGCAGATGGCAAACGCGTATTTGAGGGAGCCGATGCGCCCCTCGCGTTCGCGGGCGGCGGCGGCTTCGTCGGTGACGACGACGGCGCCGGCGGGAAGGGACTGGCCTGCGGATTGTACCTGCGCCGCCTGCGCCTGGGTCACGATGGCGGGCCAGAGTTTCATTTCCAGCGGTTGCCAGAAGACGCTGTAGCCGTAGACGGTGCCGAGGATGAGTTGGACCATGACCGCTCCGATGAGCACTTGCCAGCGCGCGGCGCTGACCCGGTCGGCGGATGCCATTACCACCTGCGACGTCATGGTTGTCATTGGTTATTCTCTTTCACTAGCGGAAACGTGTTGACACTCAGGGACCGACGTTACGACACGTCAGCGTCCGGGTTCCCCATAGGCGGGGCCGACCCCGCCGGCGACCGGGCGGTTGCGCTTGGCCCGATCAACGAAAGGAACCAGCAATTCGCGTTCCAAGGCTCAGGGGGTTGCTGAAGATTCAGGTGCTTTGGCGTGGTTCCGTGAGCGATGCTTGAGAATTTCCGTCTGAATTGACGAAAGGCGCGGCGTGCCGATGTTTGCGCCGATTTTGCTATTCGCGGAATGGGCGATGGCTGTTGAACACTATTCGGCGGTGGGGGTATCCAGGTCTTTGAAAGGGACCTCGATATCGAGCGCGCCGGCCGAAACCAAGGCGACCTGCTTGTGGAGTTGCATGCGCACCACGCGGCCGCGGCGTTTCAATGACTTGAGGAATACCTCGTCTCCGGGTTGCAGGGCGTTTAGCCATTGCGACCAGCGATTGAAGGCCGCATGGGCCTGGGCCAACTGGTCGCGGTCTTTCTCGAACTGTTCGCGTTGCATCTGGGCGGCGATGGCGGCCTCGCGGGCGTTCTTGCGTGCCTGTTCTGCTTCGCGGCGCTGCTCAATGGTGCCGGCGATGGCGCGGTTGAGTGCCTGCAAGCGGTCATCGAGGAATTGGCGTGCGGATTTGACGAGCCTGGCGGGCATGCCGAGTCGTTTGGCGATGATGAGGGCGTTGCTGTTTCCCGGTTCGCCGAGGCGCAGGCGATAGGTGGGTTGGAGGGTTTCGACGTCAAACTCGACGGAAGCGTTGTCGACGCGTGGTTCGGTGAAAGCGACGGCTTTGAGGGCCGAGAGGTGGGTGGTGACGATGACCCTGGCTCCGAGGTGGAGCAGCTCTGCAAGGACGGCGCGGCCGATGGCGGCGCCTTCGTCGGGGTCGGTGCCTGCTCCGAGCTCGTCGATGAGCACCAGGGAGCGGGGTCCGCTGTGCGTCAGGATGGAAAGGAGCGTGGACATGTGAGAGCTGAAGGTGCTTAACGACTGCTGAAGGCTCTGTTCGTCTCCGATGTCGATGTGGATCTGCTCGAAGACGGGGACGCGCGAGCCCTGGGCAACGGGGATGGGAAGGCCGCACTGGGCCATGAGCGCGAGCAGGCCCACGGTCTTGAGCGTGACGGTTTTTCCGCCGGTGTTGGGACCGGTGATGACGAGTATGTCGAAGTCATCGCCGAGTCGCACGTCGATGGGCACCACTTGTTTGACGGTTCCGTCGTCGCGGGGCTGCTTTTCGAACAGCTCCAGGAGCAACGGGTGTCGGGCTTCGAGCAGTTCCAGTGCGCCGTTGTCGTCTATTTCGGGGCAGACGCAGGCGCGGGCTTTGGCGTAGCGGCATTTGGCGGCGGCGAGGTCGAGGACGGCGACGGCGCGGAGGGTGGCAAGGATGGCCTGCGCGTTGAGACTGACCCGCTGGGTGAGCGCGCGGAGGATGTGGGTGATTTCCTTGCTTTCGTCGTCGCGCAGGCGAACGATGGTGTTGTTCAATTCGACCGATTCGGCGGGCTCGACGAAGAGGGTGGAGCCGGAGTCGGAGCTGCGATGGACGATACCCTGGATGCGTCCGCGGTACTCGGCTTTCAGGGGGAGGACCATGCGGTCGTCGTGAAACGTCGCGCCGGCGTATTGCAACATGCGGGAAACTGCGGCATGTCGAAGGAGGCGGTCAAAGACGCCCTTGATGCGCCCGCGGGCGGATTCGATGGCGCCGCGGATGGAGGCGAGCTTGGGCGTGGCGTAATCGCGAACCTGGCCGCGCGCGTCGATGGATTCGGCGATGACCTCGGCCACGGCGCTTAAGTCGGCGATACGTTCGCCGGCGTGTTTGAGGCTGGGTGCGTCTTCGTTGAGTGCGTTGACCCAGTCTCGAAGTCCGGCGGTGGCGGCGAGGGTTTCCATGACGCGGGCGAGGGCATCGGCCTCGAGGGGGGTGGGGAAGGCGCTGGCGCGTATTTCGTTGCGAATGTCGTAGACGCCGCCCAGCGGGGGCCACCCGGTGCGCTCGGCGGCGCGGAGCATTTCGCGCACCTGGGCAAGCCAGTCGCGGATGACGTGGGCCCTGGTCGAGGGCCCCATGGTGAGGGCGAGCCGCTTTCCCAGTGCTGTGGCGCAATGCGCGGCGAGTGTTTCGCGTATTGCCGGGAACTCTAGTTTGATCAAGGTGGCTTCGTTCAAGATGACGCTTTGCTCACGATGTCATGTGCGCCCGGGGGCGACTCGTTCCAAAATTCACAGGTTGCCGCCATCATCCACCAAGGTCCGCGTTTGTGCAAAATTTATTACACAGCTTGACGTTGGACGTGCTTATAATATACCAATCGCGGCGAGGCCGTGGGTTGAGGGTGAGCGGGAGAGGAAACAGTCGCATGAGGCGATTGAACCTGACGAACGGACATCGGCGAAAACACATGCAGTCATCGTATCGTGTCTTGACGGCGGTGGTTTCCGCAATTCTTGCGGCTTGTTTATCGTTGCAGGGTGCGTTGGCGCAGACGGCGCGGGGGCCGCATTACGAGATTGCCGACCTCAAGGCGCTGCAGGAGTCGTTCGCGCATCTGGCCGACTCGGTTCGGGCGAGCGTGGTGGCGATTCAGACCTACGCGGTCCGGGACGTTCAGCCGCCCAACGCTTATATGGCGCCCGTGCGAGTGAGCCAGGGCAGCGGCTTTATTATCGACGGGGCGGGCTTTATTGCCACCAATCGCCACGTACTGGAGGACGCGAACTACTTCATGGTGACGCTGAACACGGGCGCGCGGCATGAGGCGGTGGTCGTTCAGACGGACGTGCGGTTGGACCTTTCGGTGCTGAAGATTGATGCCAAGGGCCTGACCGCGGTGCGCTGGGGCGATCTGGGCAATGTCCGGGTGGGGCAGTGGAGCTTCGCGTGCGGCAACCCGTTCGGACTGGCGAATGAAAACGGGCATACTTCGGTGACGGTGGGGACGATCAGCGCACTGGGTCGGGAGATGACCCGGCGGCTGAGCACGGACGCGCGACTGCAATATTACGGAAATCTGATCGAGACATCGGCGGCGATCAACCCGGGCAACAGCGGCGGGCCGCTGTTCAACATCGACGGGGAGATCATCGGCATTGTGACGGCGATCGAGACGAGTTCGGGCGTGAACGAAGGGACGGGTTTCGCGATTCCGATCGACCGGCACACGCGGCGGATTCTGGATACGCTCAAGGCGGGCGACGCGGTGCGGTACGGATACCTGGGGGTGAGCGTGGAGAATGTCGAGCCGCCGGCTCTGGCCCGGGTGGCGGACATGCGGGCGCAGCGCGGGGTGCTGATTACGTCGGTGGATCCGCCGGACGGACCGGCGGCGCGCGCCGGGCTGAAGAGCGGCGATATTGTGCTGGAAGTGGACGGCGTGCCGATTGCCGACGCGGACCACCTGATCCGACAAGTGAGTTTCACCCCGGTGGGGGCCGACGTGCAGGTGACGTTCCTGCGCAAGCAAGTCAAACGCAAGGCGGTGGCGACACTTGCCGACCGGCTCGAATCTCTCGGTCTGGCGAAGCGTGAATAGCCCGCGGTCCGAGCGGATTTCCTTCCTTTTCTGATCAATTGAGGCCTGCTCCCGGGCGGCGGCAGGGTACTGGGCACAGTCCCCGTCTGCCGCGGCGGGGGCGATTAAGCGGAACGAATCCGGCTGAGTTTCGGCATCGGACCGGCGTGCGCATTGCGGTTGCCGGGGCGGGGGGCGACACCTAGGATGGGCGGCGAAGGAGGAAGCCGATCATGGGTCAACTCGCGGGAAAACGTGCCTTGGTTTGCGGCGGTTCGCAGGGGATCGGCCGGGCGTGCGCGGCGGCGCTGGCGGCGGAGGGGGCGAGTGTCACCTTGGTGGCACGGGACGAAGCGGCGCTGCGGCGGGTGGCGGGGGAGCTTTCGCGCGGGGAGGGTCAGACGCATGGGTATCTCACGGCCGACTTCGGCGATCCGGCGGGGCTGCGCGAGAAGGTTGCGGCGCACGTGGCGGCGACGGGGGCCATTCACATTCTGATCAACAATACCGGCGGGCCGCCGCACGGGGCGATTGTGGATGCGAAACCGGAGGATTTTCTGGCGGCGCTGACGCGGCACGTGGTGTGCAACCAGCTTCTGGTGCAGGCGGTGCTGCCGGGGATGAAGCAGGCGGGGTACGGGCGGATCGTCAACATCATTTCCACTTCGGTGCTGCTGCCGATCAAGGGGCTGGGGGTATCGAACACGACGCGCGGGGCGGTGGCCAACTGGGCGCGGACGCTGGCGGGCGAGGTGGCGGCGCTGGGGATCACGGTGAACAACGTGCTGCCGGGGTACACGGCGACGGCGCGACTGCAATCGCTGTTTGCGGCGAAGGCGGAAAAGAGCGGCAAGACTACGGCCGAGATCGAGCGGGGGGTGATCGAAGCGATCCCCATGGGTCGGCTGGCCGATCCGGGGGAGATCGGGACGGTGGTGGCATTTCTGGCGTCGCCGGGGGCGTCGTATGTGACGGGGGTGAACCTGCCGGTGGATGGGGGGCGGACGGGGGGGCAATGAGAATGAAGAATAGGGAATGGCGAATAGCGAATGGAACAGGGAAGGGGTGAGGCGTGAGGCGAGAGGAAAGGCACGGAGCCACGAAGCCACGCAGGCACGAAGGGAAGGGGGGAAAAACGCCGAAACGCCGAAACGCCGAAACGCCGAAAGCCGAAACGCCGAAAACCGAATGCCGAATGCCGAAAGCCGAAACGGCGAAAACGGGGTGGAAGCGCGAAGGGCATGATGGGAGGGGGAGACGAGGAAGGCGGAAGGGGAATGGCGAATAGCGAATGGAACAGGGAAGGCGTGAGGCGAGGGGCGAGGGGCGAGAGTGAAGGGACAGCGCGGCCGGGGGGGCCGCAATCAAGTTCTGGGTCCGAGTCGACAGGCCGCGAATGGCGAATGACGAATCAAGAATGGCGAATGGGCCAACCTCGATGGAACCGGCGAATCGGAATCGTCGCGGGAAGATTTGCGCCGCCTGCAAAGAATCCTGACGTTAGCAGTTCGTGGATGAAGCGAGATTAAGAATGCGGAAAGCGGGAGGGACAATGGGAGGCGGGGTGCGAAGGTGGGCGGTCACTTGGTTGCTGCCGGTGGTGGGGCTGGTGGGCGGTTGTTTCGTTGATCTGTACGGCGGCGCTTCCGACGTGCCCTGCCTTGATCCAACGGTCGAAGGCGATGTTCCCCTTCGGTTTTGGCTGCGGCCTGACGGCGAGGGTGGCTTTTTCATGACCTGGCAGAGTGGCGCGGACATCGATGCAGATATTGACGATGGAACTGAAGACGCGCAACCGCACGATCCTCGTGTGTATCGGTTTGATGCTGCATTGAACGAGTTTGTAATTGTTGACGGAACGGTGTGGGACACTATTGGCACCCCGCTACAGGATTGTTGCCCAAGTCTGATTGAGGACGGCCCGTTGCAATTGGTGAATGACCGCTTGGTTTTCGAGGGGCAGAGAGTCCCGGTTGTTGGAGGAACGGCGCTGGACATGGACGATGCGCCCACGTTGCCGGTGGCAGCGGTGCTGTCAACTAATGGGTTTCGCACTCTGTTTGGCGCCGCCACGGGACAGCACTATCACCAGTTGTTCTCAATGGAGACAGGAGAGCCTATCGGTCCGGCGGTGCGACTAGGCGTCGGCGGAAGGAACTTTGATCGCACTTTCATTGGGTGGACTGATGACGAGTCATACGTTCTGTATATGAGCAATCGATTCGATGCGGGAGAGCGCATTTGTGTTGTTTTTGTTGGGGAAGTTCTTGCGGATTTGCGCGGGGGAGAGCCATGAAATCGTATCGGCAGCGAAACGTCGTGAGCGGAAAGTGTCGTATGCTTGAGGCGGTGCGGGGGCGAACGGTGCGGTGGTTGCTTCCGGTGGTGGGGTTGGGGCTGGTGGGCGGTTGTTTCGTTGACCTGTACGGCGGCGCTTCGGACGTTCCCTGTATTGATCCGGAGTGGACTGGAACTGTATTGTGGCTCCGGCCCGATGGAGAAGGCGGTTTTCTGATGACAACTCAGACACGCGAGGATCTCATACAGGATAGAAAAGACGGCAGTGAGGACGCCCATCCTCATCAGCCATTGGTATTGCGGTTCGATTCATTGAAGGGCGAGTTTGCGGTTGTTGAGGCTGCTGTTTGGGACGCAACAATGACGCAGATCCAGCGATGTTGCGGCAGTTTCTTTGAAGAGGGGCCCTTACAGGTCGTCGGCGATCGGTTACAGTTCAACGGGCGCACTGTTCCGGTTGTGGGCGGCACGGCCCTGGATATGGACGACGCGCCGACGTTGTCGGTCGCGGCGGTCCTGTCGACCAATGGGTTTCGGACGCTCTTTGGTGCGGCGACCGGGCAGCATTACCATCAGTTGTTTTCACTTGAGACCGGTCGTCCGATCGGTCCGGTGCTACGGCTCGGCGTCGGAGGAAGGAACTTCGATCGCACGTTTATCGGTTGGACGGACGACGAATCGTATGTGCTATACATGGCCAATCAGCTAGAGGGCGGAGGGGTATATTTTTGCGTTGTGCCGGTTGAGGAACTTGTTGCGGCCTTTCGCGACGACGCGCCGTGATTGTCGTAAGACGTAGTTGTGCTGGCCCGAGGGCGGCGCGGCCGGGAAATCGGATTTCTTATGCAGCGCATTCTGAACTACATCGACGGGGAGTTTGCTGAGCCGTTGGGGGGGGCGTATCTGGACAACGTTGAGCCGGCGACGGGGCGGGTTTATTCGCTGGTCGCGGACAGTGACGAGCGCGACGTGGAACAGGCGGTGAACGCAGCGGAGCGGGCGTTCCCAGCTTGGGCGCACCTGGCGGCGGCGGAGCGGGCGCGGATTCTGCTGCGGGTGGCCGATTTGATCGAGGCCAACCTGGAGCGGCTGGCGCAGGCGGAATGCGTGGACAACGGCAAGCCGCTGGCGCTGGCGCGGACGCTGGAGATTCCGCGGGCGGCGGCGAACTTTCGGTTCTTCGCGACGGCCATTCTGCACGCGCGGTCGGAATCGCACGCCACGGACGACGTGGCGATCAATTACACGCTGCGGCGTCCGCGGGGGGTGGCGGGGCTGATATCGCCGTGGAACCTGCCGTTGTATCTGTTCACGTGGAAGGTGGCGCCGGCGATCGCGTATGGCAACACGGCGGTGGCGAAGCCGTCGGAGCTGACGCCGATGACGGCGTTTCTGCTGGCGGAATTGTGCCGGGAGGCGGGGCTGCCGCGGGGGGTGCTGAACATCGTGCAGGGGCGGGGGGCGACGGCGGGGGCGGCGATCGTGCGGCATCCGCGGGTGACGACGATTTCGTTCACCGGGGGAACGGTGACGGGGATGGAGATCGCACGGACGGCGGGGCCGATGTTCAAGAAGGTGGCGCTGGAGTTGGGGGGCAAGAACCCGAACATTGTGTTTGCCGATGCGGACCCGGAGGCGGCGCTGCGGGAGAGCGTGCGGGCGGCGTTTGCCAATCAGGGGCAGGTGTGCCTGTGCGGCTCGCGGGTGCTGGTGGAGCGAAGCGCGTACGAGGGGTTCGTGGGGCGGTTCGTGGAGGCGGCGCGGGGGCTGCGGGTGGGGGATCCGATGGAGGCGACGACGAATCAGGGGGCGCTGGTGTCGGCGGCGCATCGCGACAAGGTGATGCGCTATATTGCGCTGGCGCGGGAGGAGGGGGGGCGCGTTCACTGCGGCGGGGGGGCGCCGGCGACGATCAGTGAGCGCTGCCGTGATGGTTTTTTTGTGGAGCCGACGGTGGTGACGGATCTGCCGGCGGGGTGCCGGGTGGACCGGGAGGAGATCTTCGGGCCGGTGGTGACGATTGCGCCGTTTGATACGGAGGAGGAGGCGATTGCGCGGGCGAACGACACGGCCTACGGGCTGGCGGCGTCGGTGTGGACGCGGGACGTGAGCCGGGCGCACCGGGTGGCCGATCGGGTAGCGGCGGGGACGGTGTGGGTGAACTGCTGGCTGGTGCGCGACCTGCGGGTGCCGTTCGGGGGGATGAAGCAGAGCGGGGTGGGTCGCGAGGGGGGGGATGAGGCGATGCGGTTTTTTACGGAGCCGAAGAACGTTTGCGTGAAACTGTGAAGGGTGGAAAAGTCAAAGAGTCAAAAAGTCAAAACGTCGAAAAGTCAAAAAGTCGAAACAGAGGCGTGAGGCGGGGGGCGTGAGGCGAGATAAAAGGCAACAAGGCAACAAGGCAACAAGGCAATGAGGCAATGAGACAGCCGCGCGGGAAGGCCGAGGAATTGGGAGTGGTCCACCTATTCGATGGCGGCGGTGAGGCACCGGCAACTTGTCGGTGCGAGCATGGGCCGGAGACCCGTGCCTTGCCCACTTCTTGTTTGTCGCGCGTTTCAGTGTCCCGGCGGGACACGCAGAAAACAGCCCAGCCATTCGTGGCTGGGAGGAACGTTTGCGTTCAACCCGAGTCCCGGAGGGACGACCGATCGCTTCCATCGTCCCTCCGGGACTCGGTGTGTAAATGGTTCCTTTTTCCCAGCGTTGAAACGCTGGGCTACTGCCACGCGTCCCTAACGGGACGCCCGCAAGGACGTGGATGACGGCAAGGCTGGAGGTCGGTGCCATCGTATTTCTTGGGGAGGGCTGCACGTTGACTGATTCTGCGTTTCTTCCGCCAATCGACGAAAGGTGTGCCAATGACTGACAGTGTCATCAGCCAACGTGCGCCGGAGCCGGTGGGGGCTTATCCGCATGCGCGGCGGGTGGGGAATCTGCTGTTTCTGTCGGGGATCGGGCCGCGGCGGCGGGGGGCGGCGGAGATTCCGGGGGTGACGCTGGACGCGCGGGGCGGTGTGGTGGCGTACGACATTGCGGCGCAGTGCCGGTCGGTGTTTGAGAACATCCGGGTGATTCTGGAGGACGCGGGGGCGACGTGGAACGACATCGTGGATGTGACGGTTTTTCTCACGAACATGAAGGACGATTTCGCGGTGTTCAACGGGGTGTACGCCGAGTACTTCGCGGGGCCGGGCAGGCCGAACCCGACGCGCACGACGGTGGAGGTGAACTGCCTGCCGACGCCGATCGCGGTGGAGTTGAAGGTAATTGCGGCGATTGGCGGGGGGAAGGCGGAGTGAAGTGGTGTGCCACCTTTGCGCGATTGGCACGCGAAACAGGTTCAGCAACAGCGTCGTCAGGATTCGGATTCTCGCTCGTTTTCGTTCGGCACCAATCCGCGCGGGCTGTCGTTGACCCGAAGCGTCATGGGGAGCAAGGCCCGGGGCGCGCCTGGGCTGTCAGGTTATCCACGACCGCCCGGTGCAATTTGCATTGCCATTGGGCGAGGTTCGTTCAACAATAGCGCTCATGAGCGCGGCTGTTTCCCTGCCTGTGTTGATTCCCAAGAT
>CAZMVD010000083.1:0-17768 GCA_964569425.1 uncultured Phycisphaeraceae bacterium | reverse complement strand
GTGCCGCGGCCCGGGCCCGCATTCCCGCACGGGAGTACAGCTCGGCCGCACGCCAGCTTGACTCCGCACACTGCCGATCGTGCAGCACGACCAGTTGCGACAACGCCAGGTAGGATTCCGCCGCTTGCGCGTAGAGCGCCCGCGCCGCGGCGGTGGTCGCAACGCCGATGGGCCCTTCCCACCCGGTGCTGCGTTCGCCGGCCGAATCCAGTTCGTCGGCGCGCAGATTCTGCAGTTGAGCCACCTGCTGCAGATGGGCGGCGCGCACCTCATCGGCGCCGGGCGCCACCAGCGACAACGCCAGCCGTGCGTACGCGAGCCCCTCGCTGAATCGGCGATTCTGGCGCTGGGTGTCGGCCGTCACGCGAAGCGACGCCCGCAGCACGTGGATATCCACCAGGCGCTGGCGCGGCAAACGCGCCAGGTCCTCGATGGCGTGCTGGTAGAGACTGATGGCGTCGTCGTGGCGTTCGAGCATGGCCGAGGCTTCGGCCATTCCAATGCGGCTCGCGGTCGCGTAGGAACTGCCCGGGTGCCGTTCAATGACATCCTGAAAGAATGCGTTGGCTTCCTCGGGCCTTTGCGGACCGTCGTCTTGAAGAATCAATCGCCCCAGCAGCCAGCCCGCGCGTGCGTTCAGTTCGTCATCGGTCGGCACGGCACTTCGCAGGGTTCGAAGCCGAACTTCTGCGGCATCGAATGCTCCTGCTTTGAACAACAGGAGAGCCTCCAGGTATTCGAAACCGTGGGCCAGGTCGCTTTCTCTAAACGCGGCCGCATGACCCGCCAACAGGGACGGCCCCTCCGACAGCCGCCCCAATTCGTCCAGCTCGTAGATCTTCTCTTCCAGCGCCCACAGTCGCAGGTCCAGGCGAAACGGCTCGACGACGGCAAGGAATTCATCGAGCAGCCGGTTACGGTCTTCCGGCGACAGGTGCAGTCGGTCCCGCTGTAGCTCCAGCACGTGGCGGCGCAGGTCCGAGGCGTTGGGCAAGCCGAGTTGGCAGGCGCGCTGGTAGTAAGATACGGCCTCGTCAAACTGCGCCTGCCATTCCCAGGCCGCACCGAGATTCGCGAAGTCGTCCGGAGTCAGCTCGCAGCCATGTCCGGAAGCCAATCGGTAGTGTTCGACGACCTGGCGTCCGGCGTCGGGCGTGAAGATGCGATCGCGATGGGCCACGGCGGATTCGGCCCGCGCCAGCCGTAGATACACCGGCGCACGGTCGGCGTCGGTGGGCTCCTGCCGGGATAGCAGGCGCCGCGCCAGGTCAATCGCTCGATCGTAGTCTGCGGCGGCGAGGAGTGGATCCAGAATGGCGATCGCCTGTTCTGGAGTCAAATCGTTGGACTTGGCGCGGTGCCGCGCAATCGCTGCGGCCAACAGCAGTAGCGCAAGAGGCAGCAGAGGAAGCTGCCACTTGCCCGCCACCCGTCTTTTCAAAGTCCGCCAATCGGACATCGCGCCCATCCTGAGCAAGAAGCGTCACGCTCACACCATCCCGGTGAGGTACCCCCTCATGTCGGCAATTCCTGCCGCCGGCCTTGACCGGCAATCGCTGCGCTATCAGCGCGTGCATGGGACGCGGACCGTTGCGATTCACCCGCGTGAGCGCCGTCGTGTGCGCGCGACGTGCGAATCCGGTGGACGCTTCGAAGTCGATGCGAAGTTCAACCATGCTTCGTTCCAGCACTGATAATCGAGTCGTGTCAATACCGCCCGATAACAACACTGCGGCCAGCACGATCAAGACCCTCTCGCGTCATCGCCACGGCGCGCGCTTTCGTCTGGGAACCTGGCACACGATGGTCATGGGCAACGACGGTATAGGGACAAACCGGGGCGCGTAAAAAAAGTCGACGGCGGACAAACGAATCTGTCCGCCGTCGGCATCGGAGACCAGTCTTTCGACCGGGGTGGCTGCTTAGAAGTTCACGTTGATGTCGAGGTTCGACGCGATCATCTTGGCCTTGGTCAGGGTGATGAACGGGTTGTCGCTGATCTTGGTGACGAACAGCGTCTCCGGGCCGATGACGTTGATCAGCGGCGAGCGACCGGGGGCGACGCCGTCTTCGGGCACGCGCACCAGGTGGCCGCTCCAATTGCAAACGTAGCAACCGGGCTCATTGATGCTCTCGAACGGGAGCTGAGCGCCGACGGGGGTGCAGTTCTGCGTGTTGGTGTTGCACTGCATCGTGGTGGTCATGGGGGGAATCTCCTTGGAATTCGGGGGTCCGACAATTGCGGATCGTGGCTTGACCAGGAGCATCCTGAGTCAATGGGGGGTTACGTCCACCCTTCCGCGTCTAGAGTCGTATCGGTGAATCACAGGCACTCCTGAAGTTGTGACCAACCGTCCGGACCTGGGTTCGAAAGGCCGTATTTCGCGTGCCTTGGGAATATTCATGGACCCGGGCGGTAGCACACCGGCTGTTTTCGAGAGCGCCGCGCGTTACATTCTTCCTATGGGACGCAAACGAGGCGACCGCGACCAAAGGAAATACCATGCCGAGACAAGCGAAGCGCGGGCCGGCCTGGAACGCCGCTGGCGTGATTGGCTTGAGCTACAGCCTCGACTGGCTTTGTTAGTCACCGGCGAGGGCGCGGCGCGGGAGCCGTTTCATCGTTGGCTGCGATATCGGCAAGGGTTCTCGCCGGCGCTGGTTCGTTCCTTTCTGAAGGAAAACGCCGCACCACGAATTCAGGCTCGCCGACCGATCCTGGACCCGTTTGCCGGCACAGGGACGTGCGCGGTGGAATGCGCACGGGTTGGCATCCCTGCGATGGGCGTTGAGGCGTTGGCTTCGCTGGCCTTCCTGGCGCGAACAAAATCCGCCCGCTCTTTTCCCCCGATGCCCAAGCTGGAAGAAGAGGACGACTGGCGTGCGGCCGCGGATGGGTTGACCGAACCGGTTCACCGCGCGGCTTTGATGCTCGCCGTCGCCCGACAGTACACCAGTTCCGGGGTGCGCAATCGCGGCGCTCGCCCGCTGCATCAACTGGTTTCGGAATGCGCCGCGATGATGCGGGAAGACCTGACTCAACCGCTGAACCTTGAAGTCAACGTCATCGAAGGTGATGCCCGCGCGTTGGATTGGTGCGCCGATGAGTCCATGGGCGGGCTGCTTACGTCGCCGCCCTACCTGTCGCGCCACGACTACACGCGAATCGCCGCGCCCTACGAAGCCGTCTATCGCCATTGGTATTCGCCGGCCGACTTGAGTATGGCATGCCGGCCTTGGGACGGGCGGGAACTCTTGGCGTCCCGGCAAATCCGCGCCAGTCATCAGGATCGCGCGGCGGCGATTCGGTCAGATCAGGCGGCGGCTCCCGCCCACCTGCCGCCGAACTGTAGGGCGTACGTCGACGAGATCGCCGATGCGCTGACCCAACGCCGCGCCCAGTGCCCGGGCAACACCGTTCGCGCGTATTTCCAGGACCTGCACTGCGTCGTTCAGGAGTGTTTTCGGGTGTTGGGCGGTGGCACCCCATGTTGGTTGGTGATTGGCGGCGCGCGGATCGACGACGTGTACATTCCAACCGATCTCATCCTGGCGGAACTGGCGCAGGCCGTCGGGTTTGCGGTGCAGGATATCCGCGTCGCCCGTGAACTGGTGCCGGGAGCGCGGAAGTTCGGGAACATTGGCCACGTTGCGCCCCGCGAGTCCGTCGTCATTCTGCGCAAGCGGTAATCCGGCGCCTGTCGCTTTTGCCGTCCGCCGTTGCGCACTACCATCCTCGTCGCCATGGCCGAATCGAAGCATCAGCCCGAGGACCAACCCGACCCCGTCGCTCGGCCGCGACGCCGGCCGCGGTATTCCGGTCGTCATCCGCGCCGCTTCGACCAGCGATACAAAGAACTGGACCCGGCCACTTATCCGGAGACCCAAGCGCACGTCCGGGCGCAGGGTCGCACACCGGCGGGCACTCATGTGCCGATCCTGGTTCATGAGGTCCTGGAGGTGCTGCGTCCGTCACCGGGAGACGTCATTCTCGACGGCACGGTCGGCTATGGCGGCCACGCGGCAGCGTTTCTCAAACTCGTCGGCCCTACCGGCCGCCTCGTCGGATTGGACGTCGACCTCGCCGAACTGGCCCGCGCCGCTCAACGATTGAAGGAACTTTTCGGGCTGCGCGAGCGCGCTGTCGAAGAGAGCGGTCAGCCCGTAGCGTCTAGAGACGCGGCGACGCCGTTCACGCGATTGTTCGACGCCGCGCCGTCGGCGGAGCACAAGCCGGCCGGTCCACGGATCAGTTTGTACCACAGCCATTTCGCAGGGTTGGGACGAGTGTTGCGCGCCGAGCGCCTCGACGGATGTCACATCCTCTTTGCCGACCTCGGCGTTTCCAGTATGCAGATTGACAACCCGGCGCGCGGTTTCGGGTACAAGCACGACGGGCCGCTGGATATGCGCATGGACCCGCGCCTTCCCCGGTCCGCGGCCGATCTGCTGGCGACCCTGTCCGTTGCGCAGATCGCCGCGGCACTCGCCGAGTTGGGCGATGAGCCCGATCACGAAGGCATTGCCCGTCTTATTGTCGAGCACCGGACCCGTGCGCCGGTTCGTCGGACCCACCAACTCGTGCGCCTCATCTTCGACGCCAAAGGCATCGCACTGCGTGACTGGCGCGGCGCCGACGGTCCGCATCCCAGACGTCTTCATCCTGCGGCGCGCACGTTTCAGGCATTGCGAATTCTGGTCAACGATGAACTCGACGGACTGGATCAGTTTCTCCGCGCCGCACCCTATGGTTTGCGGCCGGGAGGGCGCATCGGCGTCCTCAGTTTCCACAGCGGCGAACACGAGCGAGTGAGTCGTTCTTTCAGGGATGGTTGCGAATCGGGATTGTACGTGTCGGTTTCGAACGAACCGTTGCGCGCCGGACCGCGGGAAGTCGCCGGCAACCCGCGCAGCCGGTCGGCCCGATTCCAATGGGCGGTGCGGGCA
Organism: uncultured Phycisphaeraceae bacterium; assembly: GCA_964569425.1. Classification (GTDB taxonomy): domain Bacteria; phylum Planctomycetota; class Phycisphaerae; order UBA1845; family UBA1845; genus JACQXM01. The sequence continues at coordinate 12,821 of CAZMVD010000083.1, read as the reverse complement.
ACCGTTTGACGGGCGAGCTGAACAGCGGCGGAATACAGGAATCAGCCCGACCGACCGATATCTTTCTCCATGGACTTGCGCGGCGATCGCTTCCTGGCCCCATCCACAGAGAAAGCGGATCACGCCCCACGCCACGCGCCTTCGCTGTACGCCGCCGCTTGCCATGCCGGGCAACCCTATTGCCTGACGGTGATGTACCACTACGTGCGCGACCGTGATCCGACACTGTTTGGCGGCGTGGTCGGTCTTTCCGCCGCCGCCTTCGCGGCGCAACTCGACGAACTTTCCTCCCATTTCGAACCCATCGACTGGCCCACGCTCTATTCCTGGCGCCAGGGTCGCGGATCGATTCCGTCGCGTTCCTTCCTTACCACGTTTGACGACGGGCTGATCGACCATGTAGAGGTCGTGCTCCCTCTGCTGGAACAGCGCGGGTTGCGCGGCGTGTTCTTCATACCCGGGGTGGTGCTCGCCGAGCACCGGCTGCTGGCCGCTCATGCCATTCACGTGCTGCTCTCCAATCTGGGTGAGGAGCGGTTCGCGCGGGCAGTGTACGACGCCTGGCACTATCACGATCCATCCGCCGCCCGGCAGGCGGAACGCCAACAGGCCGCCGCCCAGTCCATGTACCCGTACGAGACCCCATTGCGTGCCGGCCTTAAACATCTGATGCACATGGTTCTGCCGATCGAAGTGCGCAATGCCTTGCTGGACGAGTTGTTTGAGCGGCACGTCGGTTCAGCGCGCCGATGGGCGCGCGACTGGTATCTGCATTGGGATCATGTCCGCGAGATGGATGCCCTCGGGCACACCATCGGCGGGCATGGATTCATTCACGAGCCCTACTTGAGAATGACCCCTGCGCAGCGCCGCAAGGACGCCCGAGCCGCAGCGGCCGTGCTGCGCGAGGGGCTGGGGCCGGACATTCGGCCCTTTTCGTTCCCGTTCGGCAGTTTCGATCAAGACGCGAGCGCGGCGTGCCTCGCTGCGGGCTTCGCCCATGCGTTTACCACCGAGCCGCGCGTCATTCAATCCGACGAGAGAGTCGATTGCCTCCCCCGCGTGGACACCATCCACGTTCACACTTTTCTAGAGAATGCCGCGCCATGCCCTCAACACTGAATGCGCCCCTACCAGTGCCAGACGCACCGCCGGCGTGGACGGACCGCTTGCGGCGCTTTCTGCAAGCCTATTGGTTGCGCCCCGAGAACGCCCTGTGGATGACGCTGCGCAGTATGACCCTGGATCGCGTCGCGCTCCGCGCGCCCTGCGTGGATCTCTGCTGTGGCGACGGGATTTTCACCTTTCTGCATGTCGGCGGCGCTCTCGATCCGGCATTCGACGTATTCGGCGGCGTCAACCGGGAACCGGCAGCGGCACCGAACGCGGACATGTTCGACCACTGCCCAACCGACTACCGGCCGGGAGTTCACAGGCACTCCAACCTCCGATTCGACCTCGGCTTTGACTGGAAAGCCGCATTGCTGGCGAAGGCCCAGCGCCTGGCTGTCTATCGCCGTCTGGTCCGCCATGACAACAACCAGCCCTTGCCGATGGCGGACTCTTCCATGCGGACCGTTTATTGCAACGCGGCTTACTGGATCCGGAACATAGACGGTTTCCTTAGCGAATTGCGCCGCGTGGTCACTACAGACGGCCAGGTCGTCCTGCAAGTCAAGCTCGACAGTCTTCGACGCTATACGCTTCGCAAATACCAATCCATTCTGGGCGATCGCTTGCTCGACATTCTGGATCGTGGACGGCTGGATTGCTGGCCGACCTTGGCCGACCGCGAAACCTGGGAGGGGCGTTTCCACCATGCCGGCCTGCGAATCGTCGAGGCCACCCCCTTTATTACGCGAACGCATGCTCATTTGTGGGACATCGGGCTGCGTCCAATCGCCCCGCTGCTGGTGCGCATGACATCGGCGCTGACCGCCGACACGCGCGCATCGATCAAACGCGATTGGGTAGATCTGTTTGAAGAACTGTTGAGACCGTTCTGCCGTCCGGACGCAGACGTCTTCGCCGCAGATGAACCCGGCGAGATACAGTATGTGCTCAGCCGATAGCGCCGGGCGGTCCTGCGAATGGCCCGCCAGCGCAGCCGCCTGAGCCTTCAGAATCCCCTGACTACGCCACGTTCGCTTCGTTGAGCTGCACGCTGACCCGCGTGGACACGCCGGGTTCCTGCATGGTGATGCCGTACAGCCGATCGGCGATGTTCATGGTCCAACGCGAGTGGGTGATGATGATGAACTGGGATTCACTGACGAACTCGCGAATGATGCGATTGAACCGTTCGTTGTTCGCTTCGTCGAGCGCGGCATCCACTTCGTCCATGATGGCAAAAGGCGCCGGCCGTGCCTTGAAAATACTCATGAGCAGCGCAATTGCGGTCATCGACTTCTCGCCGCCGGACATGAGCGAAATCACCTGCAACTCTTTTCCGGGTGGCTGGGCGACAATCTCAATGCCCGATTCGAGCACGTTGGCGGTGTCCTCCAGGATAATGTCGGCACGCCCCCCGCCGAACAGCTTGCGAAACAGGCCGCGAAAGTGTTCGCGAATCTGATCGAACGTCTCCTGAAAGCGGTCACGGGATTCATCGTTCAGCCGCCCGATCAACTGCTCGAGCTGCCGTTGGGAATCGGCCAGGTCGTCGCGCTGGCCGGTCAGAAACCCATGGCGCTGCTCCAGCTCTTCCAGCTCTGCAATCGCATCCAGATTGACGTTGCCCAGCCGGTCCATCTTGGCACGAAGTTCGGCGATCTCCGTCTCCACCAATGCCCAGTCCTGCTCCTCGTACTCGTATGCACCGTAGCGTTCGGCCAGGTCGATGGACATCTCCTCGCGCACCCGGTTGGTCAATTCGTCACGACGCACATGGGTCTGCGCGAGCGACATCTGGCGTTCGTGCTGCTCCGCCTCTACCCGTTCCAGTTGGGCGCGCGACGCCTTCACCGCATGCTGCCGGGCGTCCATATCCAGGCGCAGTGCATCCCGCTCCGTGCGCAAGGCGGCGGCGGTCTTTTCCAGTTCTTCCATAACGGCCGCCAGGTGCCTGACCTGCTCGAGTCCGGCCGCGATGGCCTCCTCCGCCTGCACGATACGATCCTGGCATTGCTGTATGTCGTGCTCCGCCCCCTTCACGGATTCATCCAGTTCGCGCAACGTGCGGCGAACGGCGCCGATCCGTTCGGCGGCCGCGGTGCGTTTCTCCGCCAACTGCCCGGTCGCCACCCGCGCTTCGGTCAGTTGCTCCTGCACGGTGCGCCGCGCGGCCACGACCCCGTCGATTCTCTCCTGGTGCCCCAGGACAAGGCGCTCGCGTTCCTGGTTTTCCCGCTCGAGCGCTTCCAGCGAACGCCCGCCCGACTCCGCCTTGCTCAGCACCTCGTTGATCTGATGTTCCAGCAGCGTCGCCTCATGAGCGATCAGCGGCTGTTCCTGGGTGAGGCGATTCAGTGTTTCCTCCACCCGCTGCAACCCCGACATCGCCTCCACGCGCGCGGTGTTCGATTCATAGATGGCCGTGCGTAATTCCTGTTGAACCCCTTCCAGGTGGGCAAACTCGGCCTGTGTGCGGTTCAACTGGTCCGTCAATTGTTCAATGCGCACGTCGATCGAAACGAGCTGCGCGGCCAGGTCGTGCAATTCACTCTTGCGCGAGATCAAACCCGCGGTCGATGCGGCCGGACCGATGCAGATGCGCCCGTCCGACTCCACCACCTCCCCGGCCAGCGTGACAAACCGGTGCCCGGCGATCTCATCGCGTGCCAATCGCAGCCCGTCCTCCAGGGTCTGAACCACTACGGTCTTGCCCAGCAGATGGCGGGCGAGCACGTCGTGCTCCGTCGGATAGCGCACCAGATCCAGGGCCCGTCCCACCACGCCGGTCTGCTCCGTGAATTCGCGATCGTTCACCAGCGGCGGCAGGAGATCCTGGCAGATGGCCGTGATGCGACCGGGCAATTCGCCGATGGTTTGCATTTCGTCGCGCAGCTTCCGGCTGTCCGTCACCACCAGGAATTGATCCCAATCGCCGAGGGCGGCCTCGATGATTCGGGCGTGGGCCACGTCAGCCTCGAAGAGATCCGCCACCAGGCCGGTCACCCAGTCGTACGTCGCGCCGTCGGCATCGTTGCGCCTGGCCTCCAACAGGCGGCGCACCCCGGCACCCACGCCTTCCAGGCGGCGATCGAGGTCGGCGAGCAACTCCCGACGGGACACCATGGCGCTGCGACGCTCTTTGGTCATCGCGAGCTCGTCCACCAATTGCTGGCGTACGGTGGACACGCGCATCGCCTCCGCCTTTTTGGCATTGAGCGTGTCGGTCTGCTCGACGATGAGCGATTCCACGTCTTTCAGTCGTCGTTGGAACTGAGCCTTGTGCTCCAATTGAACGACCAGTTCCGAAGTGATCTGCGCATCGCGCGCCGACAAGCGGCCTTTCTGCTCGACCAGCGACTCGCGATGAGTGTTCAGCCGGATGATCTCGTTATGCGTCTGGGCGCTGCGCCGCACCAGGTCGATGATTCCGGCCTTTTCGTCCTCCAGAATGGCCTGTGCCTGGGTCAGCTCCCGCGCCAACGCCGCATCGTCGTCCCCCAGCCGTGTCATGCGCGCATGCCATTCGTGCGTTTGCTGTTGCAACGCCTCCGCGGAGGATTGGAGCTGCTCCAATTCGCGCGACGCGTCGTCCTGCCGACGGGCGTCTACCTGCAACCGCTCACGCACGCGCTCGATCTGTGCCCGTTGCTCCTCGCGACGCCGCTCGGCACCGGCGATGCGCTCCTGCTGAGCCGCGTGATCGGAAGTGGTCTGAACCAGCCTGTGGTCGGTGGCACCGATGTCCTCGGCCAGCCGGTCCAACCGCACCGTAATCTGCACGCCCTCTGTTTCCTGGCGGTCGATCTCGGTGCGCAGGGCGGTCGCCTCGTCGAGCCGAAGTTGTACCTCTCGGGTGAGTTGGTCAATATCCTGCGAGAAGCGATGGTACTCGGCCATGGCGAAGCTCGAACGCAATTCATTGAGCCGCGCCTCGTATTCGCGATAATTGCGCGCCTTGCCCGCCTGGAGCTTGACGCTGCGCAGCCGCTTTTCCAGTTCCTCGATGATGTCGGCCACGCGGAGCAGATTCTGCTGGGTGCGTTCGAGCTTTCGTTCCGCCTCCTTGCGCCGCGCCTTGTAGCGACTGATGCCGGCGGCTTCATCGAAAATGATCCGGCGATCCTGCGGACTGCTTTGCAGGAGGCTGTCCACTTTGCCCTGCTCGATCACCGAATAGGCATCCACCCCCACGCCGGTGTCGAGAAACAGCTCGCGAACATCCTTGAGCCGGGCGATCTGCTGGTTGAGCAGGTACTCGCTCTCCCCCGAGCGATAGAGCTTGCGGGTAACGGTGACTTCCTCCAGATCGAGCGGCAGCGCCCGGTCGGCGTTGTCGAAAACCAGATCGACCTGCGCTACGCCGCTGCTCTTTCGCGTGCTTGATCCGTTGAAGATCATGTCGAGCATCTGCCGGCCGCGCAGGGACCGGGCCGACTGCTCGCCCAGAACCCATTTGAACGAATCGACGACGTTGCTCTTCCCGCAGCCGTTGGGGCCGACGATACACGTCACCCCCGGGCCGAAGTCGAAGTCGACGCGGTCGCAGAAGCTCTTGAAACCGGAAACCGTTACGCGTTTCAGAAACATGATTACGGGTACCTCCCTGTGCCCGAAAAGCACCTTCCCTGGCAATCGGCCCCACCATGCCCGCGAAGCCACGGGCGGACTTGAGCGTCAGATCATACGGCCGGACGAAGGGACTGCAATCCGCCGAGGGGAAATTTTCGATAAAGTGCCACCGGTCAGGATTGGGGCCCCTCCCTTTCAGGCAACGGCTCCCGCACTTTCGCCGCGCCCACGAGGCGCGGTATCATGCCCGCGATGGCAACATCACGTTCGAATCGCGGGCCAACCCGCAAGACCCAAAACGCAGCCCGAAGGAAATCGCCGGTATCCGCTCACGGCAACCCTGCGGCTTCTGCGGCCGAGCGCGATCGGTCTGCCATCGAGCTGTGCCCTGTCGCCTTTATCACCGCGCGTCCGGACGGCACGGTCGCCTCCTGGAATCCGGCGGCGCAACAGATTTTCGGCTACAGCGCCGCGGAAATCGTCGGTCACCCCTTGACCGTTCTGATTCCCGAGCGCGATCGTCAGCGGTTTCGCCGCGCCTTCACGCGCCACACCGCCAACCCATCCGCCACCACGTATCACCGCTCGCTGGTAGGAACGGCCCTGCGCAAGGACCACACGGAGATTCCCGTCGAAGTCTGCATCGGGGTCGGGTGCCGCGAGGAACGGCAAGTGTTCACCGCCCTGGTGCGCGACCTGACCGAACAACACACCGTGTTGGACCGACTTAACGACGCCCTGCAGCGTCTTCAGTTCCACGTGGAGCGTATGCCGTTGGCCTACATCGTCTGGAACAAGGAGTTCTGCGCGGAGGAGTGGAACCCCGCCGCGGTGCGTATTTTCGGCTATGCACGCGCAGAGGCGCTGGGGCACAGTGCCTGGGACCTGGTGGTTCCAGACGATGCCGTGGATCAGGTCCGCCGGGTATGGCGCGACCTGCTCGAAGGGGACGTTTCCAGCCATTCGGTGAACGCCAATCGCCGCAAAGACGGCACGCGCCTGATTTGCGAATGGTTCAATACACCACTGCGCGATTCTAAGGGCAACATCCGGGGCGTCGCCTCGATGGCCATGGATATCACCGATCGCGAAATCATGGAGGAGCAACTGCGCAACACCCAGAAACTCGAGAGTCTTGGCGTCCTCGCCGGCGGCGTCGCGCACGATTTCAACAGCTCGTTGACCGTCATTCTGGGCAACGCAGAACTCCTGCGGGCCATCAAAGGATTGCCCGAAAAGGCACGGCCGCTGGTAGACCTCATCGACGACGCTGCCATGCGCGCCGATCAGTTGATCAAGCACCTCCTGGCATACGCGCGCACCGGGCGGCACAACCCACAGCCCGTAGACCTGAACAGCGTGATCAGGGAGAGCGCTCGTTTCATTCGCTCATCCCTGGGGCCGGCCCACGAGTTGCGATTGTCCCTCGCGGACGCAGTGCCGCGAGTGCCGGCCGATTCTGGTCAGCTTGAACAGGTGCTGCTCAACCTCTGCCTGAACGCACGCCAGGCCCAGCCGAACGGCGGCGTCATCGAACTCACCACCCGCGAAGTCGAACTGAACCAGAATCAACTGAACCGGTGCGTCCCGCACGGCGGAAAGCCCGGCCGCTATGTAGAACTGGAAGTGCGTGATGAGGGCTGTGGCATGGACCCCAGCACCCTTACCCGGATCTTCGACCCGTTCTTCACGACCAAGCCCGAGGGCCACGGGCTGGGGCTTGCGGCCGTACATGGCATCCTGCGGCAGCATGGCGCCGTCGCGCTGGTGGAAACCAAGCCGGGCCAGGGCACACGATTCCACGTCTACCTTCCGGTGCCCGGCTCCCCATCGAACGGAGTCTCCGCAGACGCGTGCAGCGCGCAGTCATCAGAACCGGAACGTGCAGCCCCGGCGCGAGCGGCGAGACGGCGAAAAGGGCAGTCAGGCGTCTGACTCAGCGCTCGACCAGACGCTCGAGACTCCCCAGGCTGGTCAGCGCCATGCGCACCGGGCTGCTGTGCAGGTCGGACACGTCTACCGGGGTCGCGGCCTGTGTTTGTCCCCGCGGCCCCAGTGAGGATGGCCGGGGAGCGGCCAGACTGCGATAGGCCAATACGCCGGAACCGCAGGTTACCGCCACCAATGCCAGCAGCACGGCGGGAACGATCGCCGACCTGCGAAACAACAGGCGGCGGCGATCCTGTGACGTCAGAATCAGGTCAATCGTTTCCAGCAGTGGCAGGCCCAGGCTGCGGGCCACCTGCGTGGGGCTGCGATACACCTGGTCCATCACTTCGGTCACCACCACACAGACCACGCCCGCGGCGAGACCCGCAAGCAGTGCAAGAATGACGATGGTCGTCGCTTTGGGACTCATAGGAACCAGGCTGCCGCGCGCCGGCTCGCCCTCGTCGAATTGCACCAGACGGTTCTGTTCAAGAGCCTTGATGGCCGGCTCGACCCGCGCCAGTGTGTGTTGAAGCTCATTGTGTCGTTGCCGCGCTTTCGCCACGGCGGCGAGGGCATCGGAAAACTCGGCTTGACGTTCATACACCGACGACTTCGCTTGCTCCAGTCGCGCGATCGCTGTCGAGTTGCTGTCGATCGTGAGGCTCAGGTCGCGCATCTTGGCTTCCTGCGTCGCCAGCATGACGGTCAGTCGCAGATGTTCGCCGTTCGAGGCCGGTACCGTACGCGCGAATTCGCCCTGAGCCTGTCCTTCCGGAGAGGAGGAGGCGTCCTCGGCCGGCGCCCCCAGGCTCGAAACACGCGCCAGCTCGGCTTCGAGCCTCTGTCGGACCTGAAGACGCTCGCGTACCTCGGGATGTTCGTCGGTCATGCCGCGCGTGGTTCGCAGCGTCTCGAGGTCGGCCTCATTCTTCGCAAGCTGATCCAGCACTCGAACCGCATCCGGATGGCCTTTGGTGCGGAGCGGTGCTCCCGGCAAGGGTGAAGCCTCCAGCGCAGCGAGCATTTGCCGCAGACCGGACAGCTCCGCCTCCTGTTCGCGTTTTCGCAGTTGCAGTTCGCGCCGTTCAATCTCCAGTTGCTCCAGCCGACTGGTGATCGACTCCGGATGCTGCGGGTTTATGTGTGGGTTTTCGAGCCGCAAGCGCGTTTCCACCCGCTGCGCCGCCTGAAGGTCCCGGGCGGCGTCGGCCACCGCACTTACGAAATAATCTCGCTGACTCTGCAGGAATTGCTGAATCCAGGCGACCGTTCGTCGGATGTAAGTGCGTTTGACTTCATCCAGGAGCAGGGCTCCTCCGACCGGATCGGGTCCTGCGTACGTCAGTCGGATGATGTCCACGTGTTCGCTGGGCGACGTGGTCTGGATCGAAATCGTTCCGGCAAGCGTTCGCGCCAGGGCGCTGCGTTGGTGTTCGGCCTCGGCGGTCCACGACCCGTCGGCACTCCGCGGCAGGTACGCCGTCCACCCCAGGCGGTCGATCGCCTCTCCCACGTAGGACACAGACGTGAGGTCTCGTTCCATTGTGCTGCGAAAGTACTTGAACGACACCGCGCCACTGCTCTGCGGCAAATCGACCATGATCGGATCATTGCGTCGCTCGAGCGTCGTCGATGCCGCATAGGTTCGCGGGTAGTAGAGACTCAGGAGGAACACCGCGCTGGTGATGGCGGTGAACGGCAGAACGAACGCCCAGCGGTGCTGCCGGACGATACGCACACCGTCCAGCAAATGGCGCCGAACTTCAGCGAACGGACGTTCCTCGATTCCCATTGCGTTCTTGCGCATCGGCGCTTCGTCCAGCGAGATCCTCAATGCAAGACTCCTGTGCCTGTCGGCATGGACGGAAGCTTCGCAACCCCTGATTCGTCTGGGGATGAGCGCTGCGTCGTCGGCGCCGGAGAGTTCGCTGTCCCGGGACGCCCACCCGCCAAGGTCCGTTTCTATCGTGACTATTCGGACTTCCCGGCGTTACCCTTGAGGTGGCGATAAGTGATTGCGTTGCGCATTCAAAGCGCGGCCGACCCGCACCGAACATCGGGACTGCCCAGACTCGTTTCGTCGTTGGGCTGGGTTTCGTCTCGAATGAATGACGGGAATGCGCCGCCCGCTCGTCGCGAATGGTGGGAACCGACCAACGACCGGTAATAGGCTTCATAGGCGTCCAGGGTGGCGTCAAACGCGAATTGGTGTGCCCGACGGCGAGCCAGGGCTCCCATGTTACAACGCAAACTCTCGTCGCCGCCAAGATGGACCAGCGCCCTGGTTAGTGCTTCCACGGTTCGGTCGACCACAAGTCCGGCCAGACCGTCGCGCACAATCTGCGCGTGGTCGCCCACCGAAGTCGTCACGATCGGCAGGCCCGTAGCCATCGCCTCCAGCAGGGCATGACTCATGCCCTCGGCATCGCTTGCACTGACGAACATGTCCGCCGCGTGGAGCGCCGAACGGGCATCATCCAGGTGGCCGGTGAAAACGACGTGTGGGCAAGGGCGCAATCGGTTCACCTGGGCTTCCAGCTTCGTGCGCAACGGACCATCTCCCGTCACGAGTATTCGCAGGTGCTTCGCCTGCGGCTCCTCGATGGCGGCCGCGGCCGCCAGCAGGAGCCGATCGTGGCGTTTGACTTGCGTCAGCGATCCGACAGCGGCCGCCACCACGTCGTGATCGCCGAACCCCCAGCGCAACCGCGCGGCGGCGCGCTGCGCCTGATCCGGCGGTGACCAATATCTGACATCAACTCCATTGGGCAGGACGGCGACCTTCTGCCGGGATATCTGCACGTCTTGCACCAGGAAGTCACGGCCCGCATACGACACACTGCTGAACTTCGCACCCATTCGGGCACACCAGCGCGTGGTGCGTTTTCGGCGGGTGTTCCAACCACCCGTCTGATCCCACCCATGAAAGCCCAGCACGACCTGCACACCCCGCGTCAACAGTCCTGCAACCGTGGTGTCCCACCACGTACACGCATTCCGCCCGTGTACCACGGCAGGGCCCATCCGTTGCAGCGCGCACGCCAGGCGCAGTCCTGCGCTGCGTGATGCGCCCCGCAGCCCCAACGCGCGACAGGCAACGTCTTCGGGCAAGTGCGCACTCAACGAACCGGCTTCGCGTAACGTGACGACCGCGTGTCGCAGGCAGGAGCGGCGGAAAGATCGCAGCAGCGCGAGCAGCGCGTGCTCCGTTCCGCCACCATCCAGGGTATTGACCACGTGTACAACCAGAGGTCGTCGGTCAAACACCATAGCACTGCCGAGGCATCAGCGGCCTCCCCTCCAGCCATGGAAAGGCCGTCGGCACGGGCCGGGTATCGGAAGCGTGCTCTTCCTGCCGCACCAGCCGATACAAACACAACGGCAACGCCAGCACCCACCAGAAAGATTCGCAGGAGAAGCGTTCGGTGCCCATGCCCGCCACAAAATAAGTCACGAGCGATATGAGAAACCCATAGGCAAGCAGCTTCGTCTCCAGGGGGCTTTCGCTCTGATCGGCACGGCGAACAGCGACGAAGAGCATCCGCAACGACTCCAGGAACACCAACAGGAACAACACGCCCCCGACAATACCCAGCTCTGCAAAGCAAAGGACCAGCGTGTTGTGTGGAGATCGGCCCGGATATCGTGCATCGTACTCACCAATCATGCGCACGAAATTGCCCAGCCCGACCCCCAGGGGATGTTCCGCAATCATCGACCATGAAGCGCGCCAGATATCCTGCCGCGACGTAGTGGCCGGATCGAGCTCCAGCGCCCCGGCGTCGGCAATCGTTGCAATGCGCGTCCAGTAGTTATCGTCCGTCAGCGCGAATGCAAGGAAGGCCCCCACCAGCAACAACGCGTACACGCGAAATCGTCGGGTGGGCGGCGCCGCCAGCACCGCAATCAGCGCACCACTGGCAATGCCAAGAAACGCCGAGCGCGTTCGGCAGAGCACGATCGCATTGACGGCGAGCGCGCCCGCCAGTGCCGCCACCAGTTTGAGAGACCATCGCCGCGTCGTCATGAACGCGACGCCGATCAGCGGCAACATGGCGGTCAGGTGCGCCGACGCACCCGAAGAAGTGGCGATGTCCGGTCCGCCGAACACCTCCAGCCGCCCTTTGGAGAACGCGGAGGCGGGCGCCGTGTAGGCGTCGTACCCGAGATAGAGAGACCCCACGACTATCGACCAGAGCACGATCTGCATGTTGCGCCGCGTGATCGCCAGACGCACCAGGATAAGCACAAAAATCTGAAGTTTCCAGAACTTCTCAAAGGCGGCCTGCGACGCCGCGTCGAAGGACATCCCGCTCATGGCGGACAGCAAGGTGACCAGCAGCAGCCCCACGACACCCAACTCCCAGAAAGTGAGCGCCGGGCGCGAGACCGGCATCCGCCGGCCCGAAAGGAACATGCCGAGGATCGTGAACACAATGGCCAGCAACGAAAAACGCATGCCCATCCCGACCAGCGGCTGCCCCCACCATGCTACCGGCGGGTTGGTCTGGTACGCGATCATGTAATTGACAACCCCCCAAATCGGATTGACCAGCGCAGCCAGGCACGCCGCCCAGAAGAATCCGAAATAGAAAATAGTCTTTAACGGCCACATGATTCTTGAAAAGGTGTTGCGGCGCAACGTACCCGCAACAGACCGGTGTCAAACCTGCCCGGCATAGACCAGGCGGCGCTCCGCACGACCCCGCTCGAAACTACCAGCTTGTCGTCATGTTATCGGTGCCACTCAAGAGGCTTGTGCCGGAGGGACGTGCCCGTGGCAGAACCCGCGTGCGTCGCGCCTGGCGATCCCTAGCGTCCGAGAATGCTGGATTGACGCGCGCGACAGGCCGAAAAACCACGGTTGGACCCGGGTGTAGTCGCTGCCCCGCACCCGGCTGTGAACCGACACCAATCTGAAGTGTGCCCCGTCTTGGAGCGTTCCAAGAACTCGCAACTGGAGGACGACCGGCACCTGGCATCGGTCGTGGATTCCCCGCCGCACCTTGCAGAAGGCCCGCCCGCCCTTGCGCCTGGCGAGTCACTTCGTTCCCAAAATGCCGGAATCCTCGGACTGATTTGACACGCCCAGGCGGGCGCAAAGCGCGTGCCCGCCGCCGCACCCCGACGCAAGAGAAGGGACGGGCAAGTGGCCAATTCTGTCCGGGACTTTTGGTTCGACGATTTAACACAATCTTAACTTGCGC
>CAZMVD010000082.1:0-18265 GCA_964569425.1 uncultured Phycisphaeraceae bacterium | reverse complement strand
GATGAACCGCACCACGTCTCGCCGCAGCGCCAGAATCTCCCGCAGTGCCGACGCAGCGCCCGCCAGCCGCTCGCTCGTAGGCCCCGGCCATAGGGCCGTGGGCAGCGCCGCATAGAAGCACATCGGGAACGGACGACCCCGCATGTCACCGCCGAAGTCCAGAATCGAACTGAACACCGTCATGCCCGATCGCGGCAGGCGAATCACGCAGCCGGCGATCGGCAAACGACCGCCGTGCTGCGGCGCGTTGCGTATGCGACTCTGATAAACCTCCACCCCTTTGAGGATCCAGTCGTTGAACTCGACCGCCCATTCCTCATCCGCGGCCGAACTGTAATAGTCCGGATAGGTCGGCAGCTTGCCGAACCAGCGAATACGCGGGTCCGGTCGCGATTTGGTTTTCCCTTTAAATAGCTTCGACCAGTCCATGACCCGCAATCCCGACGTCACGCCTCCCTGTTCCGCACCCGCACGCCCCGCCGCCGCGCGCGACCGGGAAAGTGTCGGACGCCCGACTCCCTGCTCCCGAACCGCTCGCCCTTACGACGCTCCCGGATTCGCGGGCCGTCCCAGCGGCCGGATCGGCCCCGGCATCGGACGATCCACAAAGCGGAATATGTACTTGTCTCCCACTTTGGTCTTCGACTTATCCTTCAGTTGCTGAACCAGGTTCAACTGGCTCTTCTTCTGAAACTCATCCACCAGGTCGAACGAAAACGCCACGATCCACTCGCTTTCATGCGGCACACCGTAACGATGCAGAAAAGCACACAACGCCAATGGCGAATGCGTCCCCAGCACCCGCTTCAACTCCGGATAAACCTGCGAGCCGTCCGCCGCCTTCAACCCGCGCATCAGCTTCACGCTGACCTCCGCATCCTGCGCCCGCGACGTCCACCGCCATTGCGCCCGGCGCTTCTGCACCTTGCGCTCCGTCTCGGTGGCCATCACAAACGGCCCCTCCCGGAAATCACCGCCCCCGGCGTCCACGTGCAGACCCAGCGACAGCTCCGTATCGGCATAATAGTGCTGCGCAGAATCATCCGGCTTCTCCTTGCCAAACGGATCACGCGTCGGATCGCCGCCCCAGATCTCCAACGCGACATCCCGCGGCGCCCGCGGCCCGGACTTACCCGCCTGCTCGGTCAGACCAATGAATTCCAACCAGTTGCGGCAATCCTGATAGAACGCCAGCCGCGCCCGCCGCAACTCATCGTCCTCCGGCAAGCCCTCTTCCAACGACCGGAAACTCTCCCGCGCCAGATCCACTTCCACCAGAAACTTGCGGAATTTCTCGAAGTCCACGGTTCGCAGCGCGTTCTTGCCGTCGCCATCCTCGGGCAGGTACGGCCAGCCACGGTCGGCGCTCAGACCGCCAAAATACCGATCCTGCACCTCATACAGCACGTTGTTCAGCTCGACCGAGAGCAGCAATTGCGCTCGCCGTTCAAAGTTCACCAGTGCCCCGGTGAATTTCTCGTCCTCCAGCCCCGCGCGCTGCCGCAACGCCTCAATCTGCCCCCAGGAAATACGCGTCGCCAATCCGGGATTCTGCTCAAACTTCCGCGGCAGGTCCGCGTTGCGCGCAATACCCCCGGAAATCTCGCCCCAGAGCCGAACAAACTCGTCGCTCAGAAGCTGCCACGGCGGCAGCCCGCGGTTGATCCCCGATCGATCCTGCGTGGACAGCGTCGCCCGATCAAAGAAACGACCACCGTCGGACGGGCGATGACGATCGATGGCTGCCTGCATGGCGCCCGCAATCGGTGCCCAGTATCCGTCGGAACCAATGCACGGATCCCAGGCCCCTGCGTCGGTCTTGCACCACGCCCAGAAGGGAACATGCCGCAGGAACTCCTCCAGACGCGCACGCAATTCCTCGCCCATGTCCTGCGCCGAGCCGCCCCCGGCCGGCCCGCCGCCCTTCATTCGCTCGCCCAGTGATTTCCAATCCGTCGCGCGCGCCTGCGCCCCTTCGAGCAGCGGCAGCGTCTGCACGCGGTAGGCTTCGGCCCAATTCGAAACATAGGCGTCGAAATAGGTCGCCGTCGCGCGATGCAGCTCATCCAGGCAAACTTCGTTCAACGGCTTGCCGGCGTCGTCGGTGAAGAAAAAATCGATGTTGAAATCACGCAGCCGATCACTCAGGTCCGCCATGTCGTCGATACGCCGATCCAGAAACTCCCGTGACGCACACGCCGGAATCTGCTTGTCGCCCTGCACTCGCGTCCGAACCGGTTCACGCGTCGGACGCGCCGCCGAACGATCCGTCTGCCCGCGGCGCGGACGCTGCGCACGGCCCCGCCGGCCACGCGGCTCTTCCTTCTTCTCTTCCGGAGCTTCGTCGACCGTTCGTCGCGTCCCACGCACCTCGGAACGCTCCGGAATGAGAATCGCGTACGCCGAGCGTACGGGCTGCGTCCACTCAGCCGCAGGCATCACTTCCGCAAAGCCCCAGGAACCCGCCCGCTTGAGACGATCCTCCATGGTCGCCAGCAGCCGCGTGCCCAGCCCTCGCGCGATCCAGAACTGATGGGCCTCCTCCAGCGCGTTCAACTCTGCGCGCCGCCACTGCGGACCCAGCGACGCCAGCGGCGTCGGCGTTACCGACTCCGCGTCCAGCAGGCGATCCAGTTCGTCGATCCAGTAGGCGGGCCCGCTCGCGTCATCAATCGCCTCCAGCCGCGCATCCGCCAGACGGTCGCGAATCGTCTTGATCTTCTCCCGCACCTTGCGCGCATCCTCAGTCACCACGATGCTGTCGTGCTCGGTCCCCTCGCCCGGCCGCAGCGTGAACACATGCGTGCACACGCGATCCACTTCGCGCACCAGCTCGGGCAGTTTCTCGTACGCACCGGGTCCGTATTCCCGATCGGTCAGTTCCGCCGCCCGAAGCGACAGCCACATCACCTTGTCCAACCCCGGCATGCCCAGCGTGTCGCTCCCCGCCGACAGCGCCACGATCATCCCCTGCACATCCGGGTGCGGCGTCCCGGCGCATCGCGCGTAGGCGTCCGCCAGCCGCTTCTCATAGTCCAGCCAGCGTCGGCGCTCCTCGGGAATCGCGTCGCGCATCGGCTTGATGATCGTGCGGAACCCCGTCGATTCGCCCATCCACCGGCACTCATCCAGCGATCGCGCAAACGAGTCGTAGTTCGCCAGAAACGTCTCCTTCAACGCTTGAAGGTCCTCCCGCGTTTCCGGATCGGTCCGCGCCGCATCGAGCATCCGCGCGTATCCCTCATCCACCGTGCCGCACTGCTTGCGCAGCCGCATCCACTCGCGTATCAGCGGATTGGGATTGCGATCATCCACCGTGGCATAGCGCTCCAGGTGTTTGTGCGCATGGCCAATGGCCAGCCGCACCGTCTCCCGCTGCCACGCCGCGTCGCCGGGCAACAGCGCCGACGGATTGGGCCAGTCTTTCCGATCCGCGATCCCGACAAAATAGCTCCGCGCCTCCCGCTCAAACGACTCCTTGTACTTGACCGAAGGAGACTCCGGCGCGGAGACGATCGCGCTTAACTTCAGCAAACCCTCATATTGAAAAGCCGGCGGCGCCGTCGCCGCCTCGCGACAGCCGAACCACAACAGAAACTGCTCCACCGCATCCAGATAGGCAATCCCCGCCTGTTGAGCATCCGCGCCCCCCGCGGCGTCGGGCACCCGACCCGCACGCAGCGCCGCGTCCACCTCCACCAGCAGCTTCCGCAGCACCCCCTCTTCGAACAGTTTCATCCGGATGGTGGTCAGGTCGCGGATCGGCGCGTCCGCCCCCACAAAGAACGTCAGCAACATCGCCGGCAGCCGGTTGCGACGCAGCGTCTCCACGTCGGCGTCCAGCTTCGCGCCCAGGTCCAGCGCGTCCCCCGCCGCCAGCACCTTCTCCCGCGCCCCCGCCGCGTTCAGCCGCGGGTTCACCACCAGTTGATTCACCTTCATCGCGCTCCACACCACGATGAGGATCAGCAGCACCGCCAGCCCCGCGCTGCCGAATTTCAGCAGCCGCGCCAGCTTGCGATTGCGAATCACGTCGTCTTCGTTACGGAACACCAGCCCGTGTTCCGGAAACACCTTGCGAAAGAAAATCTCCTTGACGAACAGCGGCCGCTTCTCCGGGTACAGCGTGTCCAGCGTCGGAAACTGACTGGCCACCTCAGCACCCAGCCGCTCGGTAATGTGCTTGAGGATCACCTCGCCTTCCTGCGTGGCGCTCGTGAAGTAAATCCCGCGGAAGATCAGGTTCTTCACCGCCCGCGGATTCTTGATGTGCGGAAACAGCGTGCGCACATAAGTATGCAGCGGGTCACGCAGTTCGCGAAACTCCTCGGGGAAGCTGTACGCCAGACCCAGGTCGACCTCGCTGACCTCGTCGTGCAGGCGGCGCAGCCGCAGGTCGTTGAGCCGACCGTACAACTCCTCGAAACTGAGCTGGAAACGCTCCGGATCGTACAACTCATTGAACGGACCCGGCTTCGACCAGCCGAAAATCTGGTTCTTGACCGTGATGTCACGCTCCGCGCGATCAAAAAACTGCATGAACCCCAGAATCTTGTCGCACTTGGTGATCACCAGGTAGGTCGCAAACGTCACGCCGAGCTTGGTCTGCATCTCACGCAGACGCTCCAGCGCCGTGTTCGCATCCGCCTCATGCTTCTCCGGAGAATCCTGCAACAGGTGTTCCGCCGACACGCACACGATCGCGCCGTTGATCGGAAACCCCTTCCGCCCGCGCGAAATCGTGTCCAGAAACGCCTGCCATTCCTTGTGATCCGCGTCCTCCTGCGGATTGCACAACCGGCCCGCCATGTCCACGAACACCGCGTCTTCCGTGAACCACCAGTTGTAGTTCAGCGTGCCGAGCTGGTACCCCTCCGGCTTGCCCGTGGAAAACGTCAGGCCCCCGTTGTTGACCAGACGGGTCTTGCCGCACCCCGAATCCCCGATCACGATGTACCACGGCAGATCATAAACGCTGATCCCCAGGTTCTTACGCATGTCGCGGATGGCGGTGAAAAACTTCTCGTTGTTCGCCTTGATCGACGCGCGCACGTCCACCGACGTCGGGCCCGCCTGATCGTCCCGCGCCAGTTCCGCGGCCATGCGCTGCGTCCGGGATCGCGCCCCGCGCCCGAACACCCTCGACAGCAGAAAGACCACCAGGCAAATGACGCCAACCGCCGCGGCCACCCCGAAAATAAGGATCGTCAGCGAAACGCCCGGAAAGACAAACCGCTGCAACAGCCAGATGGCGCCGATCGGGCTTCCCAGACCCGCCATCGCCAGCAGCATCTGAAACTCTTTTGGAAGGCCCTTGTACATGGCCAGCAGTTTTTTCATGGCTCAATACGTCCCATTTCGGTCTGTCACTGCCCTGTTACGACACCGCCATCCCGGCAGCGTGCGGAGTGCGCCACGCGCCGTTGGCCGGTCACCAGCCGCCCGGTCCGCCAATCTTCGCCTGCGTCGTGCGCGGCGCGCAACGACCGTGGCCCGCTCTACCGGATCGCTCCTCGGCCGGCGCCTAGGACCGACCTGCCGTGCTGGTCTGCGCCCCGCCCTCTGACGCCACCGGCGCCGCTTGAAACGTCGCCGCGCTCTCGGCGATTTCCTTGACCGCACCGTGCCACACCACCCGCGAAGTCACCAGCCAGGCCCCGAGAATCAGCACGAACGTCGTCAACACAATGGTCAGACTCAACCCCAGGTTATAGTTGACTTTGACCTCCTGAACGTGCTTGTAAACCTCGGGAAACATCTCCCGCCCCCGGGTAGTGGCATAGGCCGGAAGCCGGGCGAACAGCCGCCGCGTGTAGTCAGCCAGTTCCTGCGGACGATCGTGAAACTGCCCCTTGAACCCCAGCCGCAAACACACGAAATACAGGCTCAAGATCTCCGCAAGTTCATGTTTGTCGCGCCGGTCGCGCCGCTCCGCCAGTTCATACTCGCGCTGCAGTTCATCGCACCCGCGAAAGAACTCCTCCCCGCCCAGCGCCTCGGCATGGCTCAACAGCGAGGAATCCGTCTCGAACATATTATCGAACCAGTAATTGCGCCCCGCCCATTCCGTGTTCAGCATCTTGTAGTCGATGAAGTACACCATCATCGCCCGTGCATGAGCCTCCCACAGCCGCTCCGTCGACGGATCGTTGCGCGCCAGATCTTCCGCATCGCGCAGCGCCGAGAGCGCCTCATACCGCACCTGTTCCGGCGGCGGCGTACTGCCGTACTGAACCTGCCGCGTGAAATTCGTAATGAACTCGAACACCGGCCAGCAGGCTTCCGTCAACGCCAGCGACGTCCGCTCTCTCGTTTCGGTCATGAGCGCTCCTTCTGCGGCACGTACAGGGTCGGGCGGTACTTCTCGATCAACGCCAACTGACCCTCGCGAATGCCGATGCGGATACCCCGCTCCTGCTCGCATTCCTTCCAGTAGTCGGACCGGTCCGGACCGATCGTCTTGTCAATCCGGAAGTAATGCAGCCCCTGACGCCGCGGCAGCGTGCCCGCGGGCACCGCGCGAATCTGCAACCGCAAACCCCGCACCGCAATGTTTGCGATCTTCGGCGCACGCGACGGCGAAGCCAGTTTCATGTTGAGGTTCTCGTAAATGGTCCGCTCCACCTGGTTGATGTCCATCTCCTCCGACTCCAGGGCGACGTACATGTCCAGATTCTCGTCGATCCACGCACGATCCAGCTCCACCTCCAGCCCTTCCCGGTTCTGCGCGTCCTTCTTCCGCGAAAACGCCCGCGCCACGTATCGCACCGGGCGCACCGACTCCAGCAGCACGATCAGCCGCCGCCGAATCGCATCCAGCGACGCCGCCGGCCGGTCATGGTCGTAACGCGGCAGTGCCCCCGGCACCAGGTCCTCGTGAAATACCGACAGGTACCCCACCAGCCGCGCCAGCACCACAAAGGCATCGTAGGGGTGCAGCATCGGCGCCTGCAGCATGGCCGCAAACTGCGCCCGCACCTCATTGAGCGCGTGCAGCTTCAACAGGTGCTCCGTGTTCGCCGCCACGCCGTCGGTAAAGAGCATGTGGTGCTCCTTCGCTTCCCGCGCCAGCACCTCGCCCTTGGCCTCCACCTGGTCGGCAATCGAAGTGATCGCCCCGCTCAGCGCCGCATCCGCCTGTATCGCCAGCAGCGGGCCGGCGCCCAGCGGCTCGATCTCCGGCACCGCACCCGGGCGGTCGGTGCGCTTCAGCGCCCCCAGCCGCACAGTCTCGTAGCCGGTCATGTCGTCCCCCGCCACGAACAGCCGCCCGCGCATCCGCCGCATGTACAGCAACTGCGGATTCTCCCCCGTGTTCTCGTCGCGCCGCATCACCCCGTGCGGCTCGTACCGCGGCGTGCCCTCCGTAAACTCCGGCTGCTCCAGTGACACCGTGTTGGCACGAACCTCCTGGAGATAGGGCACCCCCAGGTACACGTCCAGCGCCCCCCGCGTCTGCTCCAGCGGCTTCTGAAAATCCAGCGGCTCAAGCTGCGTGTTGTCCGGAACGTGAACCCAGGTGCCGTCTTTCAGCCGCACCGTGCACTGGTCCACCCGCAGGGTGAAATTCTCCAGCGGCTCGACCGCAATGCTCAATTCCATAAAGCCCCACGCAAACGTCCGCACCGCGTTGAGCCCCGCGTCCAGCACCGTCTGCGTCCACTGCTGCGCCGCCTGAAAATGGTGCGGGCGCAGGAACATACCCTCGGACCAGAGGACCGGTGTCCACACATTCATACGGGCTGCGCTCCTGTTCCACGGCTCGCCGTCTGACCGTCCCCGGCCCCGACCCCCATCAATCCCGTCCACATCCCGGCGTTACGTACCGCCGGTAGCCACGCGCACATACTGGTTCGCCGCGCCATCCGGATCCTCCACCCCGATCTCCACCTGCAAGTCCCGCCCATAAGACCCCGGCGGGTGAAACTTGACCGGCGTCGAAGGCAGCACCAGCCCGTCCGGACCGATGAACTTGGGAAACACATAGATCACCGAGCCCGACTTGTGCATCGTCCCCACATTCTTCCAGCCGCGTTCCGAAAACTTGATGCCCGCCACCTTCACCCGCGAACGCCCATCCTGCTTGGCCCCGCGCAGCCGCTTGCCCTTCACCGTCCCATACGCACCCGTCTCATCCGACAACAGGTAAATCTGCTCCGGCGCCAAGCTGAATCCCGCGCCCCGCTGACCCGTGCGCGGACGGTACTGGTACCACACATCCGACGTGATGTTCGACTCCGGCTTCAACGCACCATTCTCAGATCGGGCCAGATCCGATGGATACACGCACACGATCGCCACTTCCAGCGGCTCGCCGGTTCGGTCGCCGGGAGCCCGATTGCGATGCATCGCCGTATTGATGTAATCAGCCTGAATGAACGTCACACTGCGCGAAGCGCAGCCACCCCCCGTCCAAAGGCCTCCCAGAAGAATCAAGCACCCCCAGCATCTCCCAACCATTTGTCCGCCGCGCCGCACGCTGTTCGTCGACTTCATGATCTGGGTCCCTTCCAATTAGCCTTCCACACTATCGTCCCTTACCCGCGCCCATACGTCTCGGCAAGCCGTTGGCTGCGCAGCTCGCCAATGTGCTGAGCAAACAACAAGTGTCCATCCGCCTTGACGAAGTCCCGAATCTTGCGGTTGGGGTCCGACCCCGCCCCCAGCGGCCCCATCAGGTGCGCCTGCAATTCCGACCCGATCGACTCCACCGCACTGTCGCAACCCACCATCGCCGCATAGATCCAGGAATAAAGCAGTCGCAAACGCATCTTCAGCGGACCCACCGGCCGCCCGCCCACCGGCGCGACTGTTCGTTGCACAAACTGCACCAGATCATCGCCTTTGGCATAAGCGTCCCATGGCAACTTCACCGACGGGTTGTACTTCGTGTACCGCCCCAGAAAGACACGCATGCTCTTGTCGAAATCATCCACAAACCGCACCAGCTCAATGAACGAATCCACCATCCGCTCCGCCGCCTGGGAATTGGGCGCCACGTGGCCTTCCACCAGCGGCGGCTTCGTCGCTGCCAGCCGCTTCCACAAACTGGACAGCACCACCTCCCCGCGATCCGCCGATTGCTCACTGCTCTTGGCGGCCTCGGCCCGTATTCGCGCAATCTCCGCGTCTTTGTCCTTCCGCAATTGCTCCAACTGGGCACGCAGCCCCTCGATTTCCTTCCCCTGCTCCACCCGTGACTGTTCCAGGCGCTGTACCCTTGAATCATCCGGCGCCGCCGTGACTTCCATCCGCTGCGACTTGAGCAACAACTCCTCGTATAGCCTTTCGGTCTTATGCTGCTCCGCCCGGCTCGCCGTCAATTGCGCCTCGCGCTCACCCAGTTCTTTCTCGATGGCCGACAACCGGCCGCGCTGGTCGTCCACCACGCTTTGCAGCTCTTCGCCGCGGCTCTTCTCCGCCTCCAGCAGCTTCTGCGAACGAGCCAGGTCGGCGCGCGCCAGCCGCAGCGCATCCTCCAGCCCCGCCTTGTCCTTCTCCAGAACCTGGTACTTGCGCTTGATCCCCTCAACCTGGTCGGCCCCCGCCGGCCCGTTGCCCCCGCCCAGATCCGCCAGCAACGACCTCAACAGCGTCTGCCGCTCCGGCAGATCCACCCCCGCCAGCATGGCGCGCAACGGTTGCAGCAGCGGCGACGGCCCGCCACGTGTCCCCCCAGAATCCTTGTCCGTACTGCTCATCTTAAAA
Organism: uncultured Phycisphaeraceae bacterium; assembly: GCA_964569425.1. Lineage (GTDB taxonomy): Bacteria > Planctomycetota > Phycisphaerae > UBA1845 > UBA1845 > JACQXM01. Next base: position 8,557 of record CAZMVD010000082.1, on the reverse strand, counting down.
CCCCGTACCCGCCGCCCTTGGGGCGCGCGCCCGCGCGCTCGGCGATCCCTTCCGGAGCCGACCGCCCTGGGAATCCACCATCAATCCTCCCGGTTCCCGTCGGTGTCTGCCATCATCGCCGGCGCTGGGTCGACCGAATCGAACAATGTGTGGATAATATACGCGCTGGTATGGTGGTGTCGATAAGACCAGGGTCGACGCAGACGCCTTGGGCGTGCGCCACGGTCAAAGGGAGGGTGCGCCCTGAAGGTCCGAAACATGGCTTCCGCGTCCCCTCGAAACACGCACCGGCGGCTGTCGGCCAGCCAGCACCGGCTGCCATGGGCTGATGGCCCGGCTTCACTTTCTGGAGTGATTCACGCCGGTCAATGCTCCCGGCTAACGCGCCGAATCGTGTAGTTATGGGTAACGGCTTCCGCCGCATCATTCTAAAACCGCCCGACCTCGACGACGCCACGGCGGCCCAGTTGTTCAGGGCTCTGTCCGCCGCCGTCGAAGCACAACGCGCCCTCGCCGCGCGATCGCCCCACGTCCTGAGATTTCTCGGCGAACTCAAGGAAAACGACCGCGCCTACTATGTCGAGCACGAAGCCGCCGCCTCATTCATCGATCCCGCCGCCATCTTCCAGACCTCGGAATCCGCGATCGATGGAGCGCAATTGCTGCGCCTCACCGCGGCCACGTTCGACGCACTGAAGGCCGCGCACGCATCCGAAGGCGCCGTCCGCGCCCACGGCGGCGTTTGTCCCGGCGTATTGCTTACCACCCCCGACGGCATCGAAAAAATCACCGACTTTGGCTTCGCGCCGGCCGTCTGTGCCGTCCTCGGGCCCGATCGTTACGTCAACCTCGCCCTCTCCACCACGTTCGCCGCCGAGGCCGACGCCACCATCACCGGCGCCTGGGAGATCCTCCCGGTCGACCAATACGAACGAGACGATCGCCTCTGCGCCTTCATCGATCCCGAAAAATACCGCACCCAGGCCATGACCGGCTTCGAACCCGGCTCCGACGTCATCGCCGCCGGATTCGTCCTTCACCTCCTCGCCGAACGCGTTCACCCCTACCTGCCCGACCCGGACGCCCATCGCATGGTCGAAATGGCCGAACTCATGCCCCAGTCGCGCTACAACGGCGCCCGTCGCGCCGAACTCCGCAAGTCCCCCGACCGTGGCGTGCAGGTCTGGTGCGATCTCGTCGCGCGCATGCTCGCCAACCTGCCCCAGGAACGACCCAGCGCCGCCGAGGTATGCGAGGCCCTCAGCGCCTTCGTCAAACCCATCGACGCCGCCGAACTGCTGAACCGCCAGCTCGAAGCCATCGATCAGCGCATTCGCTCCACCGCACCCGCCGAAATCAACTGGCCCCACGAACGCGCCGCCGTCGCCGCCCTGGCCGAGGCCCCCGCCACCCCGCCCGCGGTTGTCCAGAACGCCGCCGCCCTGCTCGAACGCATCGACGCTCAACTCCTGATCGAACAGCTCCAGACCCAACTGGCCGGCGACGAATGGCCCGCCGCCGCCCAATCCCTCGAACGCCTCCGCGCCATGCGCAACCTGCCGCCCGCGCTCGCCCAGTCCACGCGCAAGTATGGCGAATTGTTCGAGAGCTTTCGCGCATTCAGTACCACACTCGATGAATTGCGCCGGCAAGCGCAGCACCCCCCCGACGACCCACTCGCCGCCGAACAACACCTCAACGATCAGCTCGCACGGCTCGAACAGCTCACCGAACCGAAGAACTGCCCGCCGACACTCGGCAAAACCCGCGGGCAGACCGCCGAAGCGCTCCAGGCCGCGCTGGCCCAGGCCCGGCAACGCGCCGCCGAACTTCAGCGCCAACGGCGTGAAGAAGCCGAACGGCTCGAACAGGAACGCGCCGCCGACGCCGCCGCGGCCGCCGCCTGGCTCGCCGACCTACAGTCCGCCGCCGACGCGGGCGAATGGGACATGCTTGCCGAGCTGCTCAACGCCCGACCCACCCTCAAGCACTGGCCGCCCGACGCCGACCGACAGGCCCAGACGCTCCGCCAACGCCGCGACGATTACCTCGCCGAGCAACAGCGACTCGCGCAGATCGAGGCCGATCACAAGGCCGCCGTTTCCTGGTACGCCGAGGTACGGGCGGCCGTCGACGCGCAGAACTGGGACCAGACCGAAACGCTGCTTGACGCCGCCCCCAAGCTCACTCACTGGCCCGACGATTTCCACCAACTGCAAGGAGAGGTCGAAACCCAGCTACGCAGCGCGCGCAAGAAAGAAGCCGACGAGCAAGCCGCGCACGCCTGGATCGCCGCCATCCGCCAGTCCGTCGAAAACGAAAAATGGGCTCCCGCCGCCGACGCCCTCAACCAACGACCAACACTCGACCACTGGCCCCCCGAAGTCCTCGAAGAAGAGACCCTCTACAAGAATGAAGTCAGCCAGCGTCTCGAAGCCATCGAACGCCAGCGCCGCCGCATGGCCGAAGACCGCACCAAGGCGGAATCCTGGCTCAAGGACGCCGCGGCACTCATCGCGCAGTCCTCCTACGAGAAGGCCATTGTCGCGCTCGAAGCCCCCCCGCAGTTAGAACATTTTCCCGACGACATTCTCACCCAGAGCCGACAACGGCTCGCGGAAGCAAAACAGCAACTCGAACACCAGCGCACCGAACGACGCTCCGCCGCCGCCGCCGCCGTCGCCGAACTGACCACCGGACAGGTCGCACTGCTCGTCAAGGATCAACTCGCCAGGCTCATCGCCCCCATGCTTGTCGAGTCGACCGCGCGCAATGTCGATTTTGCCGATGACGACACGCTCACACACGGAACCGCCGAAGTCCAGGTCACCGTCAAGGCCGAAAACGCCGCCCGCAGTGCCTCCGCCTGGCACCACACATTGGCCTTCGAGACCCACAAGAAAACCCTGCGCCTCGTGGAAAAAAGCGGCGATTGGCAGGCCCCGCTGATAGCCTACCTGCGCGAACACGTCGGCGCTCTCCAGGCCGAACGCCTCGACCGCCTGCTCGCCCCGCTCCGCGCCGGACTCTTCCCCGACGCCCAGCTTGCCGGAAAACAGGAATTCCCCCAGGAAAAGCTGTCCGCCAATTTCCAACTCCTCGGCCCCAAGGACAAGGCGGGAACCATCGATGGCGACCTCGCCTGGAAACCCGCCGCCCTCGAATGGAACTTCGCCGACGCCCCCGGCTTCGCGCGCCGCGCCGCCGACGTCGCCCTCGCCGCCATGCGCGATCAGCTCCCCGCTGAGTTGATCGAGAAGTCACCCTTCCTCAAACGCTACGCCCCACGACTCACCTGCCAACTGCAACCACCCGACATCGCAGACCCGGCCCAGTTCGCCCAGCCGCTGGCGCTCAACGCGCTCCTCACCCTGCGCGCCCCCGACACCCCTCAGCCGCTCGCCGAAACAAGCGTCACCATCACCCTCAAGACCCTCGGAAAATGGTCGCTCGGCGGAGAACCTGAGAAGGTCGAAGAACCGCTCCGCCGCGCCATCGCCGCCCTGCAGTCCGAGGCGGTGGCGGCCATCGAACGCGACTTGCTCCAGCAGATCAAATCCGCGCCCGTCAAGGCCAGGCTCACGCTCAACCCCGCGCGCATCACCGAACCCGTCGACCAGATCGCCTTCCAGCTTCAGGTACGCCGCCGCGATCCCCTCGCCTTCTCAGCCACCTGGCGGCCCGCCGAACTCGCCTTCGCCATGGCCGACGGCTGGCAGGAAAAACTCGCGGCGCTGCTCGCGCCCCCCGCCCCCGGCGAGGCGCGCCGCGGCCTCATGGTCCCCATTGCCATCGCCGCCTCCGTCGTAGTCGTGCTCGCCGGCGGCGGCTACGTCGTACTCCGCGGCAATGGCACCCCGCCCGGTAACACCCCGCGCGATCCCGTGGTCATCTCGACTACGAACGACAACGCGCAGCCGGTGCCCGACAATTCCGCCGAACCGCCGACGGATGACCGACTCGCCTCCGCCAACACCAATGACAACCTGCGCCACGCCGCGAATGACAACGCGGCGACACCAACGGACGTCATCACCACGCCGACCGACACCGAACCCGACCAGCCCCCCACCGACCCCGAGATCATCAAACCGCCGGTCCTGACCGCGGTGGACTTCGAACCCGTTCGCCATCAACTGAAAGATGCGCTTGCTCGTTCCAGCCGGCTCAACCCCGCCGACATCGAAAAACTGGTCACCCTCGCCCCCGCGCCCGACGGCACCACCGCCACCATTGGCTACACCATCCCCGGACTGGCGGGTACCGCACGCGAATTCACGCTCGTCGCCGACCCCGGCGGGCAACCGCCTGAACTGCCCGCAGAATCGTCAACGCAAATCGAACAGGACGTAGCCGCGCTCGATGCGCTGCTCAACATCCCCAACCGCGACTCCCTGCTCAGCCCCATACAGAATCTCGTGGCTCAATCGGTCTACGCGCCGCTGGTCGATCCGCAACGACTCACCTGGACGCTGGAACCCTCCCCCCGCTGGGAGCTGGAGTCGAACGGCTGGTACGCTGAAGGCGTGGCCTGCACCGTCGCCATCCCCGCCCAGGGCGAGCGCCCCGCCGTCCCACTCGCGACCATTCAACTCGGCCTGGAGGCTGCCGACGGCGAGGTTCACGTGGTTTCCGCGCCGGAAGAAAGCCTGAACCAGTTGTTACGCGCCATGCGCACCCCGCTGATTGATTTACAAGCCGCCGGACTGGCGGCGGTGCAAGCCGAAATCCAGCAGGCCCTCAGTCCCGGGGCAGACAACGTTTCCGTAGCACTGGCCAGCCCCCCCGATCCCAACCGCATCCCCGAACCCGAACTGGAGGCCGAACTGGAAGTCACCTGGGATGTGCTCGCCCCGCGCTACATCACGGCCCGTTGGAGCCCGGAATCGTTCAGCTTCACCCTGCGTGACAACCCCGCCGCCGCTTCGGTCCTCGACGAAATGCTCAAGACCGCCGACCTGCTGGACACCATTGACCGCCTCATCAACGCCCAGCACGCGCGCACGCCACACTGGCTGCGACAGGTCACCCTCGAACCGATTTTCGAAATCAGCCCGCCCAATGATCGCGATTGGGTGCTCGGCGTTCGTGCGCCCTGGGCCCCTTTTGGCAACGCGGCACGTTTCAATCCTGATGAACGCCTGCCCCTGGTCGTGCCCGCAGACAAGATCCAACGCCGCCTGGATGTCTCGCGCGTCGCCCAGACCATCGTCAACGACGGTCTGCGGAAGCCCTCCTACTGGCCCCTGGTGGACGCCTTCCGCCTCTACAGCCAGATGTCCGACCCCTGGGTCGGCCACGAGCTGAAAGACAACAACTGGGAAGACTTCGGCAAAGCCGCCGACCGCAACCTTCCGGCCCGCAGAGCCTTCCTCGACACCGTCCCCGACTTTGTGGATCAACCCACCATCATCCGCCCCGACCTGATGATGACGTCCGAGAAACCGCGCATGCAATTGGCCGGCAGCTTGCCCGACCGCATCGAAATCGACGTGGTCGGCGGATGGTACATCGACACCGCCGCCCGCAACTACCCCACCGCCCTTTCCACCGAAAGACTCAACACCCTCCGCGCCCGCCTCCAGCCGCTCATCAGCGCCCCGCCCGCCGTCATGGAAGTCCGCCCCGATGGCGACAAGCTCAAGTACACCTGGCGAAACGTAGACCAGAACGTCACCGCGTTTCAGCAATCTTTCGCCAGGGTCGCCGCCCTCGACCAGCAACTCCAACGCTACGCCGCTCGCGCCCAGCTCGACGCCGCCGTCGACACCTTCATGCGCCGCGATCAGGAAAGCACCACACTGGCCCCCGGTGACGCCGGCGCCGCCAACCTGCTGCGACTCATGTGGCAGGCCAAAGGCATCACCGAATCGCCCGGTACGTTGCAGAAAGCCTCGGAGAACATCCAGGAAAAGCACGAAACCGATCGCGACAAACAGTTGATGCCCACCATCGCCATCGAATGCGCCTGCGGCGTCGACTTCGCCTACGCCCTCGTCTGGAGCATCGGCCACGGCAAAGTCACCGCACCAGACGCCCGCCGCAAAGTTGTCGAGGGCCCCACGCTGCTGCGCATCGCCCCAACCGCGCGCCTCCATTCGCCGCTCAGCCCCGCCGACAAGGTCGCCCTGACCACCCAACTCCTCGACAGCGCCCTCGCCGCGGTGCCCCAGGCCATCACCGCCATTCCCCAGCGCTTTCGCAACGCTGTCGGTGTCGCCGTCGGGCTCGACGGCCCCTTCCTCATGCTCGCCGAGCCGATCCAAAACGTAACCTTCAGCCAGAAGTCCAGCCCGCTCGCCGCCCTGGACCCCGCCCAGAGCCCCGGCGCCCCCCGCCAGACCTGGCGTTCCCTCGCCGACCTCGAACGCCTCCGCACCCAGGATGGGCGCGTGGCCGGCTACTGGGTGCTCGGCTCCTTGTGGGATGATAGTGACAAGACTCCGTCACTCTCCGAAGACCAGCGCTGGGCCCTCGAATCCCTCTTCGCCCCCCCTTAGCGCACCTAACGGCCAGATGCAGCGATCCTCCCCCCTTGCTAAGGGGGGATTGAGGGGGGTCGGTGCGATACGCTTGATCGTCAGCGGCTCTAACCGCCGGTCAACAGTTCGTAAGGCCCTCCGCCGCCTGCCCCAACGGCGAATGCAGACCGTCGGACGGGCTCCGCCCTCCGCATCCTCCTCCATTCGACACTCGACATTCCGCAATCGGCTATTGGCAATTGGCAAGCGGCATTTGCCAATCGACAATCCCCATTTCCGCGTTCCCTCCGTCCTTCCGTGCCTTCCTGCAATTCGCTATTCGCTATTCGCCATTCGCTATTCCCCCTCCCCCACGCCTATCAAACTCGCCGGCCCCACGGTATCCTCGCCCCTCATGACGCCATCGAGATCGGTGCGCATCTTCCTCGGCGCGATCGCCTGCACCGCCGCCCTCGCGGCGCTGGGAGCGTCACTGCACACCGTCTACGCCCGCAGCGCGCGGCCCATGCACCCCCTTTCCCTCGCCGTCGATTTCCACCACGGGCTCCGCATCGGCGACCCCGTCTACACCCAGCGCGCCCAGGGGCTCGAACGCGCCGGAGAAGTCCGCGCCGTCCATCCCGCCCGGCGCCAGGTCACACTCGCGATCTTTCCCGCCCAATGGCAGCACCTCAACGCATCCACCCGCGCCCAATGCTGGCGCTCGCCCCTCTCCGCCGAGGACGCGCTGCACGCGCTCTTCCCCCCCGTGCTCCAGGAAGTCGCCGCCGAACGCATTCAGGCCGATTGGAAGAAACACGACGACGAACTCGCCGCCGTCTGGCGACCCATCCTCACCGACCTGTTGACCGGCTTCCTCGAAACCGTCCGCGCCGATCTGGAAACCGCGGTGCAGCGCCACGAGGACGAACTGGCCGAGGTCGCCGCGCGCCATGGCCAGGCCCTGGCCACACAATGGCCGACGATTCAGGCACGATTGCAGCCCATCCTCCGGGAGCACGTTACCCCCGTCCTCAGTGAACTGATCAGCGCCGCCCTGGCCGAAGCGCCCAAGCTCAACATCGCCTGGCACATCGCCCGCGGGCGCTTCGCCGAAGCCTATCAGCTGATGCTCGAATGGCTCGCCGAATACCTCGCCAACCTGCCCGAGGCCGATCGCGCACGCCTCCACACCGCCCTCCAACGCGCCTGGGAAGAAGCGCGGCGCGATCCGCTGCTCGCCGAGACATTCTCGCGCCTCGGTCGCGGAATCCTGGAAGACCCCCACCTGCAAGACACCCTCGCGGCCATCTACCGCGAAGCAGTCACCGACAATCCCCAGGTCGCCGAGTTCCTTCGTACCGAAATCATGGAAAACGAACGCCTCCGCGAACCGTTCTATGCCCTGGTCGATCGCTTCGCCCCCACCGCGCAGAGCGTCGCCGGGATGATCCTCTTCGACGGCGACGGCGCCACCCGTCCGGAAATCGTGCACCTCGTCCGCTCCACCGCCCTGCGCCGCCGCGTCGCCTGGGTCATTCTGGAAACGCCCCAGGCCGCCGCGGACCCACTGCCGCCCGCGGCGACGCTTCACGCCACCGCCGGAGGCGCCAAACGATGACCTCCACCCGGGAGGCACCCGCCGTCCTCACCCTCCACGAGCTTACGCTTCAGCTTCCCAACGGACGCCGCCTGCTCCACCGCGCCGCCTGGCAGGTCCGCGCCGGTCAGTTCGTCCTCTTCGTTGGCCCCAGCGGATCCGGAAAATCCACTCTCCTGCGCATCATCGCCGGGCTCCGCGACGAAGACGACGAGTTCACCGTCGAAGGCGACATCCACGTCGGCGAACCCGGAAAACCGCCGCCCGACCGCATCGGCCTCGTTTTTCAAAACCACGCCCTGTTCGACGAACTGTCCGCCGTCGACAACGTCCGCTTCGCCCTGGACCACCGCCGTCACGCCGGCCCCCACGCCCGCAGCGAAGCCCGCGCCGAATTTGGCTCCGCTTCTGGACGCGGACTTGCTCGGCGCCCCACGACCCCGCCGCGCTCTGGAAAAAGACCTCGCCCGAGCCCGCGCCAACGCCGAGGCAGCCC
>CAZMVD010000081.1:0-18359 GCA_964569425.1 uncultured Phycisphaeraceae bacterium | reverse complement strand
GGTCTCGGTCATGCCGGCGCGCGCGGTAAGCTCTTCGGCCGACTTGGCGAGTCCGAAGTCCACGATGAACGGCCGGCCCTCGTTGTCGACCAGAATGTTGCTGGGCTTGAGGTCGCGGTGCATCACCCCGCGGACGTGCGCCGCCTGCACAGCGTCGGTCACCCGGACAAACAGGTGCAGCGCCTCCCCATCCGACAGGCCGGTGCCTTCGACGAAGCGGTCGAGCGGAACGCCGTCAATGTAGTCCATTACATAGAACGGCAAGCCGTCCACCGTGCCGCTGTCATGAATCGCCACCACCCCGGGGTGTTTGAGCTGGGCGAGAATGCGGATCTCTCGCTCCAAACGGGTCTGTTCAGCGGCGGTAGCCAGCACGCCGTGCCGCAAGACTTTGACGGCGACCTGCTGCTGCGTGGAACGCTGTACAGCCTGGTAGACGATGCCCTGCCCACCGCGGCCGAGTTCGCGGATCAGTTCGTACCCCTCCGGCTCCAGCGGCGGCGTGGCGGGGTTGCGCAGCACCACCGGGCCTTCGACCTTGTCGAACGCCCGTCGCGCCTGCTGGATCAGCGAGGCCTCGTTGCCGGAGGGATTACTCTTCATATCGTCCTAAGGGTTCTTCAGCCGCCCAAAGGCAACCCTACCCACTATGGCGCGGTACGGACCAAATTGTTAACACGAAAAAAACTGCGATTGGGCACCCAGCAGTTCCCGCAGGCGGTCATGGGCCCGGCCTGCGAGCATGTACACCGCCGCCCGCGACCGGCCCATGCGCTTCCCCACCTCGGGCCCGGAAAGGCCCTCCAGATCGAGCAAGCGGATCACTTCGGAATAGTCCCGGGGCAGTCTCTGAAGTGCTTCCTCCACCAACTGTTGAATTTCGGCATTTGAAGCCGCGCGACTGGGCGTCGACGTGGTGACGCCGACCAGCTCGCAGAGATTGGCATAAGAGTTGTCATTGCTGGAATCGACGCGGCGCCGGGGAGAGGGACGTTTCTCCGCGTCCAACGCCCGGATGGCGTCGCGTAGGTTATTTTGGGCTAACTGGGAAAGCCAGGAAGAAAACACTCCCTCCCGATTGCCGGCGAAGCTGCCGATGCGCAAGAACGCTTCCATATAAGTGACCTGCATCACGTCATCCGCGTCGACATGCGACACCCACACAGGGCTGATTCGCAAAGCCGTGCGTGTTCGAGGGCCGAATTGTTCCAACAGGGCCGATAACGCGTCGTCATCCCCCGCACGCGCTCGCGCAATCGTCTGTTCGAAATCCGGCATGGCACTGCCGAGAGCCATATTTTTCTCGACCTTTCGCGTTGCGCTTCGGAGACCTGTTTCGCCTTGGGAGATAAGGCCACAGACGTTCGGCCCGTATGGCCTGATTATGCCAAACCGAAGGACCCACAACAAGGGCTGGAGGCAGCTCCACGGGAGAATCTCTATGAACGCATATCGTGTACCCGTCGTTGAATTGGCGGCGGCGTTCATCGCGGTGGTGGTTGCGGGAACGCCCACGGCGTTGGGCCAACGCACACGCACGGATACCATTTCCGCCCGGACCGTTTCGTTGTCCGACGTGTGCGACACGATTCCCGCCCCGCCACCAAAACAGAACATCTCCGATGCTATCACGACCAGCGTGGCGTGCTGGGACACCGCGTCCAGTTGTTCGCGGCGCAGTGCCTGGTCGAGGTGCTATACCTTTGCCGAGGCAACCACCGTCGATGCGGTGGTCTTCGGCATCCTGCGTGCGGACGGCCCTCCTTGGATGTTGACCGTCAGGTTTTGGACTGACCACGACGGCGGCTGTCCCCCCACGTCCACTTCGTCGGCGACGGTGATTCATGAGCAGTCGGTGCGGGTGAGCGGCATCGATGCCGGTCAGCTCATCACGGCTCCGCTCGATCATCCCTTCACGTTCTCGGCGGGAGAGCATGTCATCGTGGAAGTGGAGGCGCCGGACGGCTGCACACTGGTGGGCCCGGGAGCCCTGTTCTTCCTGGGCATGAACCAAAGCGCCGAGACCGCCCCCAGCTATTTTCGCGCAGCCGACTGCAACCCCGTGGATTGGACGCCCATGTCGGGCTTCGGATTTCAGGGGTACAGCCATGTCCTCTACCTTCAGAGTCCCTCGGGGGGACCGGACTGCAACGGGAATCTCATTCCAGATGAATGCGAGATCGAGAACTGCGCGGGCGATTTGGCCTGTAGTGACTGTAACCAGGACGGCATTCCCGATGGCTGTCAGTCGATCAATTCTCTGATCGACAAGTTCGCGACGTTTGGGCAGGTTCCGGAAGACATCGCCCGCGCGGCGGGAGATTACCCGCCCGGATTCTATGTTCCCGACGCGCGCCAAGCTCACCTTTGGCACGTGTCGCTCGACGGATCAGTTGTTACGACTTTTGGCGCCGAGTTGTCCCACCCCATCGGTGCCATCTTCGTGCCCGACGAGTTCGGTGGACAAGGATGGCGACTCTTTGTGGCCAATCAGAATGACTCGCAATTGCCCAATGCGCCGGACATCGTTGTAGTTGATGAATTCGGGAACGCCAGCGTATTCTCCGATGTCGTCCACTCCGCCAGTGGCATTGGTATGACCGGCTTGGAATACCTTCCCCTGTCGGTCGGAGGACCCAACGCCGGCAAACTGCTGGCCAATTCCCAGTACAGCGAAGATGGCAGCCAGCCCACCGGCTCACTTCACGCCTACAGCCCCGACGGCACACGCACCACGCTCTTGCCCTCTGTGGGGGCGCAGGTGTTTACGTTAACGCTGTCGCCTCCGGAGTTCGGCGGCTTGGGGAACCTCATATTCACGGGAGCCGCGTTGGGTGACGCCGTATTTCAATGGAATCCGCAAACCAGCGCCTTGAGTATGTTTGCCACCGTCGGTTTGCGACCCGGCCAGACGGGACTTCGCCAGATCGCGTTCTCTCCCGTTGGATGGTTCGAGTTCCTGCATCCGGACTTTTTCGACCAGTCGCTGATGGTCGTCTCTGTTTCCGGGAGCCTTCAGGGGCTTGGTTCCAACGGCGCGTTGGCGGTATTCGATGCCGACGGCCGGCAGGTGGCATACTACACCCAGGACACCGTGGGTCAGGTCTTCGATCCGCGCGGCCTCTCCTTTATTGGGAGCCGACTGTTGGTATCCAACGCCGCGCTCGATAACAGCGGCATCATCAGCCTGAGCATTCTTGACTTCACACAGGGCGACTGTGACGGCAATGGCGTGCTGGACGAATGCGACGTTGCCGAATGCCCATCGGACGACCCGGGATGCAGGGACTGCCAGCCGAACGGGTTTCTGGATCGGTGCGATATCGCAAGCGGGTTGAGCAGCGACGTCAACGGCAATGGCATCCCCGACGAATGCGAACCGGTCGAGGTTGTTTGCGATGCGGGGGCGTCCTACGCAGTCGCATGCAGTGGCCCTTCGACGACCATCCAGTTGGACGGGTCGCAATCCGGAGGAGCGGAGAGCGCAACCCTGTCGTTTCACTGGACCACCGACTGCCCGGGAGGCTCGTTCGATGACCCATCGGCCGCCCGGCCCGTGTTGACCATTCCTGACACCGAAAGCGACCTGACCTGTTCGGTGACGCTGGAGGTCGGCGACGGCGCTAATACGGCAACATGCGGCGCCGCGGTGGTGGTCGGGTCCATGGCGCCTCCGATCATTGAAGTTGCCCCCCTGATCACGTTGTGGCCTCCCAACCATCATTACCGCGCGTTCACCCTTGCCGACTGCGTGGCGGACGTGGCGAGCCCGTGCGGCGGCGTCATCGACGTGAACGCGGCCGGCCGGATCCTCTCCATCTACAGCGACGAGCCGGAGGATGCCAAAGGAACTGGCGATGGAGCCACGCTCGACGACATCGTGATCCTCGGATCGACGTCGTTTCTGTTGCGTGCGGAACGTGCCGGCGGGGCACGCGGTCGCGGCTACCAGCCGGGCAACGGCCGGGTGTATGGCGTGGAGTTCACCGTGTCCGACGTCGCAGGGAATACGTCCACGGCGACTTGCAAGTTTGGCGTACCCCACGACCAGTCCGGGGCGCCGCCCGTGGATGATGGACCGGAGGCTGGATACATCGTTCGACCGTAATCACGGTGGCGCGCGAGCCAGACTGTCATTGCAGAGAGCGTTTCAGGCCGTCCTGAGCTCAGATGAGAGACGAAGCGTCCGAGCCAATAGCTTTGTGATTCGCATGGGCCTTTTTGCGCGGGAAACATTAGTCATGAAAAAGAAATCATTGAATGCGGGCGCGATATTTGGTTTCGTAAGTCTGTTTCTTGCCGCCACCGCAGAGACGGCGAATGCAACGCCAGTGGGTACTAATTTCAGCTATCAGGGCCAAGTATGGATGAACGGCGCACCGCTGAATGGACAAGCCGACTTTGAATTCACTTTGTGGGATGCCGCGCAAGGTGGCAACCGAATCGGCCTCCGCTATGGACATATTGGGGTGGAGGTAATCAAAGGGCATTTCACGGTGGAAATAGACTTCGGTCCGAGGGTGTTTAACGGCGAGGCCCGCTGGCTGGAGATCGAAGTTCGCAGCCCTTCCACCTTCGACGACTCCCTGCCCTATACCACGTTAATTCCGCGAACTTCACTGGGAGCTGCTCCCTATGCACAAGCGCTACCTGGTCTGTACACGCAACAGAACAACGATGACACTCCCAATATCATCGGCGGAAGCATCAGTAATTTTATTGCGCCCGGAGTCGTCGGAGCGACAATCAGCGGTGGTGGAAATCCGCCATTGGAGTTTGAAGAACTAGGTCCGAATCGGATTACCGCAAATTTCGCCACGATCGGAGGCGGATCGGACAATCTAGCCGCAGGACATTCATCGACCGTGAGCGGAGGCTTCGGCAATGTGGTGGAGAATGAGCTGTCGACTGTCGGCGGCGGCGCGAGCAATAAAGCCGGAGGGAATTGGTCTACCGTTGCCGGGGGGCTTGGTAACCAAGCACTTCAAGACGCTGCAACCATTGGTGGTGGTAAGGCGAATCGGGTCTACGCCGCCTTCGGTACCATTGCCGGGGGGGGACCCATCGATGACAACGACCCCCTGTCCACCGGCAATCGCGTCTTAGACGAATACGGAGCCATCGGTGGAGGATCCGACAATCAGGCGGGTAGCCAGGACGGCGACCCCATTTCGGCTCGGTTTGCCACGGTGGGCGGCGGAATAGGCAACTCCGCCAGCGGAGAGGCGGCCACGGTCAGTGGCGGAAATCTCGGCCGGGCATCAGACCGATACGCGACCGTCGGCGGCGGCTTTCACAACAACGCAGCGGGCGATGCCTCTACCGTGAGCGGAGGAGCTAATAACTCCGCCAGTGCAGAGGCGGCTTCGGTCGCCGGTGGCGTATTGAATCAGGCGCTCAAGCCCTTCTCCACCGTTGCTGGCGGTGAATCCAACAAGGCCGAGAGCGACTACGCTTTCATCGGCGGTGGACAGGAGAATTCAGCGAACGGTGACTGGTCCACGATAGCCGGAGGCTTCGAGAACCAGGCCGAGGAGAAGTTTTCGACCGTCGGCGGTGGTACGGTCAACCGCGCCACAGCTATGGCCGCAACCGTTGCCGGTGGCGTGGACAATTCGGCAGTCGGCGAAGGCAGCGCCATCGGGGGCGGCTCGCAAAATGAGGCGAACGGTCCTCAAAGCGCCGTCGGCGGCGGCGAATCCAATCAGGCGAACAGCGAGTATTCCACCATTAGTGGTGGAACGGGCAACCGGGCCATTGGCGCGAAATCAACCATCGGCGGCGGCGAATCCAACGAGGCGGCCGGTATGTTTGGCACGGTAAGCGGCGGAACCTCGAATCAGGCTGTGGGACTTTCAGCCACCGTGTCCGGCGGGCAAAACAACGATGCCATGGGCGACGCCGCTACCGTGGGCGGCGGAGCGCTAAATGCCTGTGACTCCACGGCCTGCACCATCGCGGGTGGGTACCTCAACATGGCAACAGGTACAGCCCCGACCGTGGGCGGGGGACGAGAGAATGACGCCGCCGCGGACTATGCCACCGTCGGCGGGGGGTATGGCAATCTCGCCATCGGCGAAACGTCTACCGTGGGAGGTGGCCAGGATAACACCGCCCCCGGTCTCGGAGCCACCATCGCCGGCGGGCAAGGCAATTTGGCGGACGGGGCCGGAAGCGTCATTGCAGGCGGCATTGAGAATCATTCCAGTGGAATCAACAGCTTCATCGGCGGCGGCGACAGCCACAAGGCGTCCGGCGATCGCGCCACGATTGCCGGCGGCGTGCTCAACGAATCCGGCGGCATGTGGTCCACCGTCGGCGGCGGGGCGGACAACAAGGCGACAGGCATCGGCGCTACCGTTTCCGGCGGTTATCTGAATCGTGCGACGGGTAACATGTCGTTCGCCGGCGGGCTGCGTGCCAAGGCCATCCATGGCGGTTCATTTGTCTGGGGAGACGAAACCCAGGCTGACGTTTCTTCCACGGCACCCAACCAGTTCATCGTCCGCGCGTCTGGGGGCACCAGGATCTACACGAATGCCGGCCTGACCATGGGCGTCACCCTTGCCACGGGCGGCGGTTCCTGGTCTTCAGTGAGCGACCGGAATGCCAAAGAAAACTTCGCTCTCGTAAACACACGCGATGTGCTGGAAAAGCTCGCGGCCATTCCCATCAGCACGTGGAATTACAAATCGCAGAATCCGGCGATCCGCCACATCGGCCCGATGGCGCAGGATTTCCACGCGGCTTTCTCCATCGGCGAAGATGAACGCGCCATCACGGCCATCGACGCCAATGGCGTCGCCTTCGCGGCCATTCAGGGGCTGTATGAGTTCCTGAAGGAAACCAACGTCAAAATGGAATACCTACGCGGGCAGGTCAGCGGGCTGCAAGAAGCCGTTGAGTCTATGCGCGCCGCGAATGACGAACAGCTCATTCAATGGCGCATGGAGTTGGAAGGACCGATGGAGGAACTCCGGACGCAGAACGAGGTGCTGTTTCGAGAGAATGAGTCCATTCGGGCACGTCTCGCAGCGCTTGAGTCTCTGATCGCGCGGATGCAACCGAGCGGCAAGTGAAGACCTGGGGATTGTCGAAGCGTGAAACGGGCTTTCCACTGGGTCGGTCGGGCGAACCATGCTGCACGTATTGATGACGGTAACGCATGCAAGTTGTAGGCAGGCCATCGTCGCAACTCCATGGGGGCCGCGTAGTGGTGCAGGATTTCGCGCTGCGATTCACGACAGTGGATAAGGAAGGCGGTCAAGAAGAAACGGAATGAACAACTCACCCCGAGATTTCAACCGCCGTCGTCGATCGAATCGCAAAGATCGAAAATGTTTCATGAGAATTCTTATGTTCTGACCGGGAGATATGACAATGAAGTCGCCGAATAATCCCATCGCATTGTATACGTGCTTCTTGTGGTCCGCGCTGGCCGGAGTCGCCGCGGACGCCGCCGCGCCATTGGGCAGTAACTTTTCCTACCAGGGCCAGCTCAAACAGCACGGCGTTCCAGTCAACGAGGTGTGCGACTTTGAGTTCCGGCTCTGGAGCGACGAAGTCGGCGGGAGCCAGGTCGCCGCGGCCCAGCCGGTCTTCGATGTTTCGGTGGTCAACGGCCTGTTCCAGGTGCAACTGGACTTCGGCGTTGCCGCATTCGTCGATAGCGAGCGGTGGCTCGACGTGGCGGTGAGTTGCCCGGCCGGCGGTTCACTGGTGGGTATTTCGCCCCGCCAGCCAATCACGGCCGCGCCGTTCGCCCTTCTGGCTTTGGACGTGGCCATGGTCTCGGATGGCGCCTTGACCGGCACCTATACCCAGCCGCTCGCTTTGACCCATGCGGCAAACGCGTTCAGCGGAACCTTTAATGGCACGCACAGCGGCTCCGGGGCGGGGTTGATCAGCCTCAACGCCTCGAACGTCTCCAGCGGCACATTGGCCGACGCACGGCTCAGCGCCAACGTGCTGTTTGTCGGCGGCACCCAGACGATTACAGGCGCGAAGAGCTTTTCGCTGGCTCCTTCTTTCACCGCAGGGGGTGCGCCGTTCGCCGTTTCGAACACCACGAAAGTAACCAACTTGAACGCCGACCTGCTCGACGGCCTGGACTCGACCGCGTTTCTTCAGTCCGTTCCCGTTCCGCTTTCCGTAAGTGGATCGGATGGTGGATTCATTTTTCGGGCTGAGAACGCTTCCGCTGCGGTGAGCGCGGCGGCGGTGTCCGGCGTTTCGACAGCCTTGAGCGGATCAACCCGCGGAGTCTTCGGCTTGTCTCGAAGTGTTGCCGGGGTAGGAGTGCTCGGCTTGGCCGACGCCGCTACCGGGAGCAGTTTCGGCGTCTATGGTCAAAGCAACAGTACCAACGGTGTCGGAGTCAGAGGGCACGCTGATGGCGCCAGCGGCGGAACCAGCGGCGTTGAGGGAACCAGCAACAGTCCGGACGGAAGGGGCGTCCGAGGAATAGCAACCGCTTCCAGTGGCGCAAATTATGGTGTGTTTGCAAGTAGCGCAAGCACATCCGGGCGTGGAATACACGGGTGGGCATCGGCCGATTCGGGTTCGACGGTTGGCGTCGAAGGGCGGGTCTCAAGTCCCGATGGTTACGCGGCATACTTCACCGGCCCTGCGGGGAGCCGCAATTATTTCGAACGCAATGTCGGCATCGGAACGGAATCCCCCGCCTGGCCTCTTCACGTCGTGCAGCCGAGTATCAGCAATGACACCCGCGCCATCCATGGTCACGCCTCCGGCAGCTCAAATGTAAACTTCGGCGTCTACGGGGAAACCGATAGCCTGTTCGGACGGGGCGTGCAGGGTGTCGCCAAGTCGACGAGCGGTCCTGCGGTCGGCGTGATCGGCCAGAGCGAAAGCATTTCGGGAACGGGGGTGTTGGGGCACGCATTGGCTTCCAGCGGTACGACCGTTGGCGTGCGCGGCCTCGCCTCCAGTTCGGAGGGACGCGGCGTCTTTGGATTGGCTCAGGCTTTGACCGGCACGACCTATGGGGTTTTTGGTGAAACCAGCAGCACGAGCGGTCGAGGCGTACACGGCCTGGCCGCTGCGAACAGCGGAACCACCTATGGCGTTCACGGACAAAGCAACAGCCCCCTGGGTCTTGGCGTTTACGGAACAGCAACAGCTTCGACCGGCCTGACTCGTGGGGTACAGGGTCATACCTCCAGCGTGTCTGGAACAGGGGTCTTTGGCGTTGCCACCGCCGGAGGAAATGCTTCTACATTCGGCGTCTGGGGACAGGTCGGTAGTACCCTCGGCACCGGCGTTCGAGGGCAAGCACTCAGCAACACCGGTTCGACCGTAGGCGTTCTGGGAGAAGTTAACAGCGCAGATGGTTTTGCGGGGTATTTCGCCGGCCCCGCCGGTAGCCGCAACTACTTCGAACGCTCGGTGGGTATCGGCACCACAGCGCCCAGCGTCTTACTTCAGGTCGTTGGCGGGACTGATGCCGGACCCGCCGGTGGGGGCTACATCCAGGCCGGCAACACAAACGGTGCCAACGTGGTCATCGACGAGAACGAGGTCATGGCTCGCAACAACGGCGTTGCGTCGGCCCTGTTTCTCAACCAGGATGGCGGAAGCGTCATTATCGGCGGCAACAGCGTCAATTCGATCCGGGTCGGAGTCAATACCAACAGCCCCGGCAGTTTCCACCTGGCCGTAGCCGGAGACGCCGCCAAGAACGGCGGCGGATCGTGGGCCGTTTTTAGCGATGCCCGGCTCAAACGAAATATCCGCCCGTTGACGAACACGCTTGATCGTTTGTTGACCCTGCGCGGTTATGAATTCGAGTTCACCCCGGCGGCGGTGGAAAAGGGCATGGTGTTGCCCGGTCGGCAGAACGGTTTGATCGCCCAGGAAGTGGAACAAGTGTTCCCAGACTGGGTCGGCGAGGACGCGGACGGCTACAAGTACGTCACCGAGCGCGGCGTCGTCGCCCTGGTAGTGGAAGCCATGCGTGAGCTGCGCCATGAATCGGCTCTCGGGACCGAGGTCCTGCGCGCTGAAAAGGATGCCGAAATCGCCGAACTGCGGTTGGAGTACGAACAGCGGATTAACCAGTTGCAAGGCGCCTATGACTCCCTCTTGCGGGAGAACGATGCGATCCTCGCGCGGCTGTCGGCCATCGAGATCGGCATGACTCGTACGCCGCCGCAGGCGCGATAAGCGCATCGCGAGCGGCAAGTTCTGTGGTCTTATTCACCCAGGGTCGGGAAACCGCGAAAAGTCAGACTCATCCTATTGGAGATTGAAGCATGCACTGGCCAAGAAGACCTCAAAATGCGAGCTGGGTATTGCTCCCCCTGTTCGTCGTGGCTACCGCCAATTCACTCTACAGTCAGGTGTTTGAGATTACCCGTTCGACTATTGACGGCGGCGGGACCGTTCGCGCTACCGGTGGGCCTTTCGAACTGTCCGGTTCGATCGGCCAGCCGGATGCGGGGGTCGCCGTCGGCGGACCGTTTCGGATGACCGGCGGCTTCTGGATCGAATTACCGCCCACGGACTGCGATGGCGATGGGTTGATCAGCCTGCTCGACCTGAGCCAATTCGAGTTGTGCCTCGCGGGACCGCATCAGGGGCCACCGGTGGCGCCGTGCAACTGCTTTGATGTGGATCATAGTGACACCGTGGACCTGCGCGACTTTGCCACCATGCAGGTCCACTATACGGGACCGTGACGCTGAAATGCGGACGCCCGCTGGTCCCACGGTCAGTGAGACATGCGCGCGTCAGTTATGGGAAAGCAACGTTAATGGACTCCCGCGGCCGGATCCTCGGGTCGCCGGCTGCTGGGTTTTCCTTGAATCGCATGGGGGCATTCTGCTACATTCTGTCACTGAACGTGTCGCCCTTGTCTTTAAAGGGCCGGTGAGAGTCGCTTTGTCATCAAGAGCGGGTTTGTTTCATGTGGTGCTGCCGCTTCAACGAAAACAGGAGACCGTCATGTTTAACTCATTGAAAACGTCAATCTTGGTTGGAGCGGGGCTGCTTGCGCTTGCGTGCGCCACACCCGCCGACGCGGCGATCCGCTACGTCAACGCCGCCCGCCCCGACGACTCGGGCGACGGGCTCAGTTGGGCCACGGCCAAGAAGACGCTTCAGTCGGCATTGGTTGCGGCCGGGTCGGGCGACGAGATCTGGGTCGCGGCCGGCACCTACACGCCCGACCAGGGGGGCGGACAAACGCCGGGAAGCCGCATCGCCACGTTTACGCTGAAGAACGGCGTGGGCATTTACGGCGGATTTTCGGGCACTGAAACCGCACTTGCCGAGCGAGATTTCCACGCCAATCTCACGATCTTCAGCGGCGATCTGAGTGGGGACGACGTGCCCGTGGCTTGTTCGAATGATTCTCCGGATTGCGGCGATTTCCTTGGAGATCGTTGCATCGACGGAACCTGCATCATAAACGACAACATATTTGACAATAGTTGTCATGTGGTGACCGGCAGCGGAACGAATGCGACCGCCGTCATTGATGGCGTGACCATCACTGCGGGTTTCGCATTCTTCGGATGTAACGATCCTGAGTTGGTTGGCGCTGGGCTGGTCGCTGTTTCCGGAAGCCCTACGATCAGTAACTGTGTCTTCACGGGGAACTGGGCACACCAACGCGGCGCCGGGGCCTACGTGAGTCTTAGCAATTCAAGGATAACCGACTGCCTGATTACTCGCAATTTTGCGGGGAACGGGGGGTCCGGCTTGCACATGTTCGCGGGGGCGCCGATCGTCGCCCAGTCGGTGTTTAGTCACAATAAAGGCACGCCCTTGTATGTGGAGTCGGCGAGCGGGTTCGGCAGCAACGCTCACGTGACCAATTGCGCATTCTATGGAAACGTCGGGCCGGTCGGTGGTATGGCCATTGCTGATGGCGGAAGCCCGAAGGTCGTCAACTGCCTCTTCAGTGGAAACACCGCGACCAACATCGGCGGAGGATTGGCTATCATTGGCAGCATCAGCGCCACGGCGACCGTGGCCAACTGTACCTTCAGGGGAAACACGGCGGTATTTAACGGTGGAGGTCTGTTCAACGCCGCTGGGAGTAATACCTCCATAACCAACAGCATTTTCTGGGGCAACGTAGACGATGCCATGGGTTTATCTGGCGGGCCGTTCATGGATGAGTCAGCCCAGATTCACGTCGCCTCGGGCACTCCGACCGTGACTTACAGCACTGTCCAGGGCGGATGGACCGGCGCGGGTGGCACCGGCAACAGCGCCGCGGACCCCCTGTTTGTAAACGCCGACGGCCCGGACGGAATTCCCGGAACCGCCGATGACGACCTGCGCCTCTCGTCCGGCTCCCCGGCCATCGACGCCGGGAACAACGCTGCGGTCCCCGCCGACGCGGCCGACCTTGACGGTAATTTGAACACCAGCGAACCGACGCCGCTGGACTTGAATGGCAAACCGCGCTTTGTGGATGATCCGTTAACGCCGGACTCCGGCAGCGGAACGCCGCCGATCGTGGATAAGGGCGCTTACGAGTTTCAACCTCCGCAGCCGTTGCTTTTTGTCAACGCCGGCGCCTCCGGCGCCAACGACGGCACAAGCTGGGAGGACGCATTCCAGAGCCTACAGGACGCCCTGGACCAGGCCGCCAATTCCGGCGGAATCGTCGAGGAAATCTGGGTGGCCGCCGGAACTTACCGACCCGACCAGGGCGGCGGACAGACCCCCGGCGACCGCACGGCGACGTTCCAACTGCTCAACGGCGTGGCGCTCTACGGCGGCTTTGCGGGAACGGAAGCGGAGTTGAGCGAGCGCGACATCGCCGCCAACCCCACGATCCTTAGCGGCGACCTGAACGGCGACGACGCGCCCGTGGCCTGCACCAACCACTCGCCCGATTGCGACTCGTTCGGCACCTTGTGCGGCGACGACGGCTTCTGCATCATCGCTGACAACAACGCCGAGAACAGTTACCACGTTGTCACCGGCAGCGGCACGGACGCCACGGCTGTTCTGGATGGGTTCACGATCTCGGCAGGAAACGCAACCGGAAGTAACCCCGACAATGCCGGAGCCGGGATGTACAACTGGGAGGGTAGTCCGACGGTAACAAACTGCACTTTCCGCGGGAACTCGGCGTCCGCGGTCGGCGGAGGTATGCACAATGATTTCTTCAGCAGCCCATCGGTGACCGATTGCACGTTTGAAGACAACCGGGCAGACGTGGCTGGCGGTGGAGTGTTCAACAATAGCGGCAGCTCATTGATTGCTAATTGCATCTTTCGTTCGAACGCATCGAGTTTCGGCGCAGGCATGGCCAACGAGGACGTTCAACCCACAGTGACAGGCTGCACGTTTATCGCTAACACCGCGAGCGACGGTGGTGGCGGGTTGGCTAATGTCAATTCCAGTCCGGCTCTGACCAACTGCGCTTTTGTTGGCAATACCGCCACGGATGGAGGCGGGGTCTGGAACGCCGATAGCAGCATTCCCTCGGTCACCGGTTGTCTTTTTGACGGCAATACAGCCAACTCTGGCGCTGGTATGCACAATACCGACAGCAGCCCGACTATTACTAACTGTGTCTTCTCCAGGAATACTTCCTTCTCCCACGGCGCAGCGATGTACAATTTTGACAGTAGTCCATCGGTAATCAACTCATTGTTCAACGGGAATAGCTGCGCGGTCGGCGCTGGCGGGGGGATGTTTAATACCGGTCTGGGCGGCAGCGATCCAGCGATTATCAATTGTACATTCAGCGGGAATAGGGCGAATAACAACAACGGTGGCGGGATCCTGAATACGGTCGGCGCCAGCCCCACGCTGACGAACTGCATCCTTTGGGCAAACAGCGACTCCACCGGAACGGGTCCAACCGCACAAGTCCACACTATTTCGGGCACGCCCGTCGTGAATTACAGCATCGTCCAGGGCGGATGGAGCGGCGCGGGCGGAGTCGGCATCGTCAACGCCGATCCACTCTTCGTCGATCCGCTTGGCCCGGATGGCATCCCCGGCACCGAAGACGACGACCTGCGGCTGCGCCCCGGCTCCCCCGCCATCGACGCCGGCGACACCACCGCCTTGCCGCTCGACACCTTTGACCTCGACGGCGACGGCAACACCACCGAGTGGATATCGCTGGACCTGGCGGGTAACCCCCGCCTGCTCGATGACCCGGCCACCGTGGACACCGGCGTCCCCGGTTCGGCCGTGGTAGACATGGGCGCGTACGAGTTCTTCTCGGATTGCAACGGCAACAGCCTGCCCGACGAGTGCGACATCGCCTGCGGCGCCGCGCAGGGCCCCTGCGACATCGCCGGCTGTGGATCCAGCGATGACTGCAACGGCAACGGGATCCTCGACGAGTGCGAGATCGCCGCGTGCGACCTTGGCGTCTTCTGCGACGACTGCAACCTCAACGGCCTGCTCGATGAATGCGAGATTGCACTCAATCCGCTGCTGGATTTGGACATGGACGGAATCATCGACACATGCATCTACTGGACCGGCGAGGACGGCGACACCTTCTGGGGCACCCCCGGAAACTGGGAGAACGACATCATGCCCAACAACGGCGTGGTCACCTACCAGGTGACCATTCCCCAGGACTACGTATGCCTGGACGCAGACATCGAGATTGACGCGCTGCGTCTGCTCGACGGCGCCACGTTGGACGTTTCCGCCACCGGCCCGGGAGACCTGACCATCGCCACCGCCGGCGGAATCCTCGTCCGCGGCGACCGCGATACCGACGCCTTCAGCAGCCTGCTGGTGTCGGGCGATCATACGATTTCCGCGCCCACCGGACGGGTCGTGATCGGCCCTTCGGCGCGCTTTGAACGCAACACCGGCCCGGCCTGCGATGGTGCCGCCCGACCCGACCGCGAAGGTTCTTCGGCCGATAGCGCTGGCTTGCTGAGTGACATGAGCTCCCTAACGGCAGGTACCATGCTGGTTCAAGGCGGTACCTGTGTATGCCCCAACCAGCTCTCCGGCGGCCGGGTCGAACTCAGCGAATCCATGTCTGTGACCGTCAACGGCGATCTGGAACTGGCCGGCTCGGACGTGGATATTTGCCCACCTTGCGCGCCATTGCGACTCGGCGGCATTACGCCCCCGCCGCGGCTGGCGCTGGGCGGCGATTCCCGCCTTGTTGTTCACGGTAACCTGGTAGTTCGCGGCCGCGTCGACTTGCAACTGGGTGGCTTCGGGCAGGCGGCCGGCCGGGCGGCGGGGCTGCCCGAGATCGAACTTTGGGGCAGTTTCATCCACACCGGCCCACCGGGCGCGGCCGGCGATATCGAATCCGGCCGGTTCATGCTGCGGGCCGGTGTCCCGGTGACGTTTGAAGCGGTTTCTCCTGACCTTGGACCTTCGAGCGGAGCCTTCGCAGCGTCCCCCTTTGCGTTGGGCGCGCTGGACATCGAGGCCGGAGCCAATGTGCGTCTGGTTGACCTGGTGGACAACGACTCCGACGGCGGCGGCCAGGAGGCCATCTATTTGTATCAGTTAACGTTGGGTGCCGGCGCCACCCTGACCGTAGACCGCTGCAAACTGTACTACGGCTACCTCGACGATCAGGGGGGTAACATCGTGGTGGTCAACAGCGGCAGCGTGGAGGCGGCGCCCCTGGCCCTTCCTCCCCTGGATGCTCCGGCTCCGTTCAACGTGCTCAAGAACCGCTACGTGTCCTTCGCACCCAACAACGCCACGCCCGTCGCGTTCCGCCTGGTTAAGACGACGGCGCCGGGCGTGATCCGCTGGGTCGGCGCTCCGGATGTCAACGGCTTGGCACCCGTGACGGCAGCGCCCGTGGTGCGCATCTGGTCGGAGCCGGTGGTTCACGTGGGCGATTGCCCCATCGTGCCGGACGCCGCGTATGAGCTTCGCGCCTCGAGTGACGGCGGCACCTCGCTCTCTCCCCCGCTGGTCGTGAACACCATTGCGCGGCCCGAGCCGAAATTCTGGGGCGACACGGTGGGCAGCTTCGATGGCCTCCAATGGTCCGCACCCAACGGCATCGTCAACACCAATGACTTCATCGCCGCGTTGCAGAAATTCCAGAACCTGCCGACGGCGCCGCACGTTTCGGTCGTGGATATTCAGTCGGTCAGCAGCATCGACCCGTGCCTGAACCGGATCACGAACATTGCGGACGTTTTTCTCCTGATCCAGGCGTTCCAGGGAAACATGTACCCATTCACAACCAACCCGGCGGCTTGTCCGCCGTGCCCGTAGTTGCCCCCGAGGAGGACTATTGGACGGCTACGTGGCACGCTCGGCATCGCTCAGCCTCATTCTGCGCGCAGCAGCGCCAAATGACTACGCGGCCGCACCCGGTCCCCACTGCCGGCGGTCCGGGATGCGGGCCACGGGCACAATCGCGTGGAGTTTCTGGAGTTGAAGCCCCCGGATGGAATCTCAATCCGCGCAAAAAGGGCCATCAAGGCCGGGCATGTCGTGCTGTATCGCTCGATCTTGGACCTGGTCGGCGACTTCCTACACAAAGAGGCCCTGGCCGGTACGGACGCTGGCCGAGTTTGCAACGAACACCGGCGTAAGCTCGCTGGACGCCAGGCGATCGTGACCACGCTGACCGATTACAACGCGGTGTCCGATGCGGATATGCGGCAGGCGGTGGAAAAGCTCGCCACGGTGGGCGGATGACGGATTATTGCAACGAAATTGCAACCGACCCCCTTGCATGACCCAAGGTACGATAATAACCGCGTTTTCGACTGGGCGAGGCGGGACTCGAACCCGCACCCGGGTTTACCGGAGGGGATTTTAAATCCCCAGCGTCTGCCATTCCGCCACTCGCCCCGATCGGATATTATCAAGTTGGCACCCACTTGCCGAGCCCATACGCCCGAGTCGGCACTTGCGCCCTGGAGATTGCCGTCAATGTGCAACCAGACGACAGCAAGCGTCTTCTTGTTTTGCGTTCTGTTTCTATTCCCTGCTGAATCGGCCACCGCAGGGATCGTCGTCCTTTCGGGAAGCGCTGGTGCGGGGGTTCATGACGACGGTGGAAGCGATTACGACGGTGTTCCTTGGACGCAATTGGGGAGTTCGTCGCTTTCCGCGCAATGGCGCGATCTCCACGCGAGTGCGCTGCTCGAATTTGCCGCCGACGATAATTCAATTTCCCTCAGTTTCGCAGGGACTCATTCGGTGCAAAGAACGGTTCAGGAATCACGCGAGGCGATGAGTTCAAGCATCGCCGGCGTATTCTGGATCATGAGTGATGTGGACGTACTTGTGTCGGCCACCGGAACTATGATTTTCTCCCTGCACGGGAACGAGGATCCATCTGTGGGCATGTTCGTCGAAGTCGCCAATCAGAATCAGGATCTTATTCACCAAGGATTCGTCAGCTCTGCATATGGTCCCCCCGATGGCATGATCGAGTTCACAGACTCAGTTCTTCTAAATGGCGGCACACAGTATTTCATTAGCGCCGGTAGCGATCTCACGCAAGTTGCCGTTAGATTCTCGGAACTCCCATCCATCGCGACAAGCGAAATGACGATTAGAATTCAAGGTGT
Source organism: uncultured Phycisphaeraceae bacterium (assembly GCA_964569425.1). GTDB lineage: Bacteria > Planctomycetota > Phycisphaerae > UBA1845 > UBA1845 > JACQXM01. The sequence continues at coordinate 834 of CAZMVD010000081.1, read as the reverse complement.
TCCGGAACCCGGCGCGTTCATGTTCCTTCTGATCGCATCTGCTATCACATTGCGCAGACCCTCTCGATGATGTAGCAACCGTATCGCCGCGACCACTGTTACCGATCGATAAGGCTATCATGAGGTTGCAAGAAGCCGCGGATTTGCGGAGGCCAAATGACCATAACTTGTCATTTCTTTCAATCAGTTCCTTCGATCTTAAATCCCCAGCGTCTGCCATTCCGCCACTCGCCCGCTTCGAAGCGGGCAGTCAGCTTACCCCAAACCTATGTCTGCGAAAACGACGAACGCCCGCACTTCCATGGAAGTCCGAGCGTTCGCAGAAGCTCTCAGGCACTTAACGGCCGTTAACCGCCGAAATTCAGAATGTAACTGATCTTCACGCCGAAGCTCTCGCCGTGGCTGTCGCCGTCCAGCCCGACAAACGTAGCCAGGCCCAGCGTCTGGCGTTCATCAATTTCCCAGTCTAGTCCGAACTCGGCCGTGTGGTTGTCGCGGGTGTGCTCGATTTCGCCGTTCTCGTACTTGTAATCGGTGATGAAAACAAGCGACTCGCTGATCCGGTGATCGACACCAAGCAGCACGCCCCATTGGAAGTGCCGGGCGTCCACCTCATTGTCGCCGTTCACCGATCGAAAAAACGGATTGAGGTGCAGGCGAGTGCAGTCCGGAACCAGTGACTTGGTGAACAAGCCGCGCCATTCGTAATCGAAGCCGTTGGAATGATAGCCCGTCGGGAACCGTACGTAATTGCGCATGGCAAACGCCGGCCGCCAGCCCTCTTCTTTCCAGAGCCGCCAATGCCAACCCACGGTCAGATCGCCATTGCCGTCC
>CAZMVD010000080.1:9265-18466 GCA_964569425.1 uncultured Phycisphaeraceae bacterium | reverse complement strand
TGCCCCCTGAATCACAGGGCTCGGATGATGCGCAACGACAGAGGAACCGAAAGGGCAAGTTGGAGGACTGACGCGGGAGCACGCAGGTGATAACCGCCCCGGCACCGCCGCGCGTGGCCATTCCGTCGACCCCCCAGCGGCCTGTTCGAGCGCAAGAGAAGAGATCGCTACGTGCTGGAAACGCCGTTCCATTGCAGTGCCGCCTGCAACGGCTTTTTGGGAATATCCGGAACCATGCAGTTGTCCGCGGGAAAACCGACGGGAATCAGCAGGAAAGGTTTCTCGTTGAGCGGGCGACCTAGGATTTCCCGAAGGAACTTCATCGGGTTGGGCGTGTGGGTCAGCGTGGCCAGTCCCACCTGGTGACAGGCCATCAGGAACATGCCCGCCGCAATGCCCGCCGATTCGGCCGGGTAATAATTCTGGACACGCCGCCCGCCGATTTCTTCCCAGTCGATCCGAAACATGACCACCAGCCACGGTGCAATTTCCAGAAAGGGCTTCTGTGCATCGGTGCCCAGCGGCTCAAGCGCTTCCAGCCACTCGGGCGGGAAGCGATGCTCGTAATTCTCCCGTTCCTCCACCTCGGCGGCCTGGCGAATGGCTCGTTTCATTGCAGGATCGTCGACGGCCACAAAGCGCCAGGGCTTGCGATTGGCGCCGCTGGGCGCGGAATGCCCCACCGCAATCACCATTTCCAGAATTTCCCGCGGCACCGGTTCAGGGCTGAAGTTGCGGCAGCTTCGGCGTGCGGCCATGGTCGCGCGCAGCGCTCGGGCTGCGGTGGCCAAGTCGTTTTCGTCGCGTCGTTCTACGGCGTAGGGAATCAACCGCGCCGGCATGAAGGGACTCCGTCGGTTGACGATCCTGGTCGCAGGCCACGAGCAGCCGCACCGCCCGCGAAGAGGGTACACATCGGCTCTAAGGCCGGTCCATCTCGTGACAGCCGCGCCCGGGCCTTTTCGCCCTCCGCGCAAAAGGTAGGCCCGGTGGGGTGGACCGGGCCTTGGGGGAAACCGACCCGTGGGGGGACGGGTCGGTATGAGGACTTATTGGACTAACCCTAGTTTGGCACATTTCGGCGAACTACGCAAGTGAAATCTTGCAAAAAATTTTCTTGGCGAGAATCGCGCAAATGCCCCGCGTTTCCCAGCTTGGCGAACCACCCGACCATGCGTACAATCAGCCGGAATTCAGTAGCGCACCCATTCTACCGGCTTCCGTCGGAGGTTCTTCAGGCCATGATCCAATGCAGTCAATGCGAGCTCTTTACCCGCGGTCGAGACGGAACCCCCCGGATGAACTGCGATCCCTTCTCGACGATCAAGGAGCCCGAATGCCTGGCCAAGTGGCAGCTCGTTCAGCTCATGGTCATTTCGCGATCGCACCAGGCCACGGTCGAATTGAACCAACGTATGGCGCCGCTTCAGGAGAAGATGTTTCGGCACATCGAACGGGAGATTGACGACGTGGAAGACGCCGATAGCTGGAAGCGCGAGACAGAAGACGAGGATGATGACAATCCGTTCAAAGTATAATTTGTCGAAAATAGCGGTAATGCTTTTTCGTCCTGACCACAAATATCTCAAACCGTGAACATCTCGGAAGGCCCTGAACGAGGCGCCAGGTAAACCGGATAATCCCGCCCGACCGCGCCCTGCTGGGCGCTGACGGCAAGCTCGGGGCGATTGTTTTCCTCACTCAGATGGGCAACGGCAACCCACGATGGGCGTTCCCGCCCGCAGTTCCTCAACAGCACCGCTGAGTCGTCGTTGGACAAGTGGCCCCCCGGGCCGCGGATCCGCGCTTGAAGTTGAACCGGATAGGGACCCGACCTGAGCATTTCCGGGTCATAGTTGCATTCCAAATAGGCTGCGTGAACCGATTCGAGGGCCTCTTGCAAACCGTCGAAAGGGTGGCCGAGGTCTGTCAGGATGCCCAGCCGACGTCCGTCGCATTCGACGACGAACGCCACGCCGTCGGCGGCGTCGTGCGCCGTGGGTATGGTAAAGACGGTCACCCGGTCAAAGCTCAACGAGTCACCCGATCGAAAATGGCGCACGTCGGTCATGGGCCCGAGCCGACACCAGGTTGCCGCCAGCGTGGCTTGGGTCACGTAGACGGGCAGTCCGAACTTGCGCTGATAAATGCCTGCGCTACGGATATGGTCAATGTGATCGTGTGAGATGATCACGGCATCCACATCGCGTATGTCCCGTCCGTAATGCGACAGTCGTTGTTGGGCGAGCGATCCGCTGATCCCGGCGTCGAAGAGCAGACGTACGCCGTCGGCCTCCACGTAAATCGCGTTGCCGTTGGATCCGGAGTTGAGCGAGAACGTCTGCATCGTCGCATTGTAGCCGGTCGAGGGCGCCTTCGGCGAGTTCCTTGCCGGGCGGCATACGATCGGCCCTCGGCGCCGTCGAGCAGGGGGCGCCGCCAGCCAAGGGTATCAAAGGGGGCAGAAGCGCAGAAGATGTTGCGGACGTCGGCCAAACAGAATGCCCTGCGCTGGTTGTGGAATTTCATCGTGGGACGGTGGGCGATGGTGGCGTACTCGGCGGAGCCGGACCGAGAATAGGGCATCGTTTCCGGTTCCACCAAGGCTATGTGCGGAAACCTCACGCTGCGGCTCAAACGCCCCGGCACGAATTGGGATGCGGACCGCGCCACAGCCCTGATGAACCTCGCGCCCTCCGGGAGAGAGGGCAGAGGATGTAGTACCGGCAAACTCGAAGAACAGCCTGTTGCCGGCATCCGTGGCGGGCCCTGAACGAATCGTATCATTGGCCGAAGGGTTTTCTTCGACTATACATTGCCGAATCGGAGAGCTGTCGCGTACCTGTTTGGCGCGGTGCGTGCGGCCGAAGTCTCCCGTGCCATGGACGAAAGTCAAATGATCGAGCTGTCTCCTCTGAAGATCATCAGCATCGGCGTGTGCGTTGCGTTGGTCGTGGGCTACATCTATCGCCGCCGCCCGCGAGTTCACGTGCCGTTGATGCTGGCCGCGTTTGTGGTCGATCTGGCGATGGTGGTGTACATTGAAGTGGCGCGCGATGCGATCGCCAGTGCCAAGGCCAAGATGGGCATGCTGATGATCGTGCACATCCTCATCAGCGTGGGCGTTCTGGTGCTTTACGTGGTCCAGGTGGTATCGGGACTGGCGAACCTTCGGGGACGGCGCAGTCGCCGGCACGGACCGGCTGGAACGTCGTTGCTGGTGCTGCGGTTGGGCAACCTGCTGACCAGCTTCATGGTCAGTTGACCCCCGGCGGACCGGCGGTTTCGCGCACCTGGATCGCTATCCGCGAGAGTGCCTTTCGGGGGTCAGCCGGCAAGATGCAGCACCACCCTGTCACGTGCCGAGATTCCCTTGACAGTACTGCGTTTCCGCGGTCCAATCGTTCGAATGCATGGGCTGTGGTGCAATCGGTAGCACGTCTGACTCTGGATCAGAAGGTTCTAGGTTCGAGTCCTAGCAGCCCAGTACGTCAGTCGCCGCTTGGCTGGGAATCTAAGCGGCGTGGGCCATGGGGTGGCCACCCGACCCTTCGTAGCATTCCGCCGAATACCCCCACATGGCCGCGCGACCGGGAGAAGCGGGACCCTGGCTGATGAAGGGGGCCGAACTTGGCGTTGATCACCGAAATCGCTCCTAGCGTCCATCGCATCAGCATCCTGTACCGCGAGATCAACTTGCAGTTCAACCACTTTCTGGTGGTCGACGATGAGCCGTTGCTCTACCACACGGGGATGCGGCGCATGTTTCCGGAAGTGCTCGAGGCCGTGAAGCGCGTGATCGACCCCGCGGCGCTTCGCTGGATCGGCTTCAGTCACTTCGAAGTGGACGAATGCGGCTCGCTGAACGACTGGCTGAAGGTCGCACCGCAGGCGCAGGCGGTCTCGGGCGTGGTCGGCTCGCTCGTGAATCTCGCCGATTTCGCCGATCGCCCTCCGCGGGCGCTACAGGCCGAGGAGACGTTCTGCACCGGCAGGTGCCGGTTCCAATACCGTCCCACGCCGCACCTTCCGCACGGTTGGGACGCGGGTGTGCTGTTTGAGCAGACGGAGCGGGTCCTGTTCTGTTCCGACCTTTTCACGCACAACGGCGACGTGGAGGCGTTGACGGAATCGGATATCCTCGGCCGCGCACGCCAGTCGCTCATCGACTTTCAGGCGGGCCCGCTGATGGACTATATGCCCTACACGCCGAACACGCGCCCGCTGTTGGAGAGCCTCGCGGCGTTCAATCCGCGCACGCTGGCCACGATGCATGGAAGTTCCTTCCGAGGCGACGGCGCCAAGGCGCTCATCGAACTCGACGATGTGATGAAGGAAATGCTCAGCACGCCCTCTCGACGATGAACGGAAACTCGACTCTGGTCACACCTGCTTGACATTTCTGCGGCGCAAGCGTAAATCCCCCCGCGTTTGTTTGCGTTGCGGATTTCGATCACCCCATGAAGGAGCCCCGAATGGAGCGGAGATTACTGGCTGTTGCCTCGGTCGTTGCGATTGGGTCGGTGTTGTTCGTCGGCGGTGTCGAATTCGGTCGGGCGGAAAGCGACCTTCGTCCGCGCATCATTCGCCCGCCGGACGATCGCGCCGACTATTTCGCGTCGAGCGCCATGCTTCGTACAATCGGCGATTCCGTGTGCGCGTTCGTCGGAACGGACCGGATCACCGACAACGGCAACGGCACGTTTACGATCAACCCCGGCACGCTGGCCGACGATTTCAATCCCCTGTGCGATGGCCAGCCTTTTGGCGACCAGCCCACGGCGGCCAACTGCACGGCCACGTTGATTGCGCCGGACATCGTCATCACCGCGGGCCATTGCCTGGATGATAACGGCGTGCGTACAAGCTTCGATACCTTTTATTTTGTCTTCGATTACGCCGTGCGTCAGCAGGGCGTGAACCCGTCGACGTTTTCGGCCGACCAGGTGTATCGCGGCGTCGAGGTGCTCGGGCTGGCCAACGAAGGCGAGACGGCCAACGACTGGGCGGTGGTGCGGCTGGACCGCGCCGTCGCCGGGCGCGCGGCGATCCCCGTTCGCACGAACGGCTCGGTCGCGGTCGGCCAGCGCATCGTGGCCATCGGCTTCGGCGCCGGACTGCCCATGAAGTTTTCGGACAACGCAACGGTGCAGAACCTGGTACCGTTCGGCTTTGAAGCGGATCTCGACGTGGTCGGCGGAAACTCCGGCGGTCCCATCGTCGATGCGACGACCGGGACGATCGAAGCCGTCTTGAGCGCCGACCTGGCCGTGGACGACTACTTTCAGGACGGGGCGTGTTTCCGCGCCACCGTCTGCCCGCAGGACGCGATCTGCACCGAGGGCTTTACGCTGCTCGCGTCGGTGATGATCCCCGAGTTTCAGGCGGCGATCCAGGCCGCGCTGGGCAACGGCGGCGGGGGAATGCCCGACGACGGCATGGGTGATGGCGGTGGCGATGATGGCGGAACTGACGGCGACGGAACGCCGATGGACGGCGACGGGGGCGATGATGTCGTCGTGGACGACGGTGACGACGGCGTGGTTGACGACGGCGGCGACGATGGAGTGGACGACGACGGCGCGCCCATCGATGACGATGATTTCGTAGACGAACCGGCCGGCGCCATGTGCGGCGCTTGCGGCAACGGGGCCGGCGTAGGCATGATCTTCGGGTTGTTCGGCTGGCTGGGGCTCAAGTCGCAGACGCGCCGGCGCCGGAAATAGCGCTCAGTCAATTCGTTCGCGATGCGGTTCTGCCCGGTCGGTTCGTGCGCCACGACAGTCGCGCGGACCGATCGGGCGGCTGCGCTACCGGAGCGCCAGGATTGGGCTTCGGTTATGGGGTGAAGTCGAACCTGGAGCGTCCTGCCAAACGAGCCGCGGGCTTTGAGCCCGCGCGGGCCTGGCGACTTTCTTTACCCATTCGGTGAGAGGCGGTGGGGCCGCCTATCGTCCAAATTCGGGGTTGAGGGCGTGGCCGACGATGTCAATGTCGGGATCGCAGGCGATCTTGCGATCGCGGCCGCTGTACGTAAAGCCGGAAAGGAGCGCTCGAATGCAATTGATTCGCCCGCGCTTCTTGTCATCGGACCGGATGACGATCCATGGGGCGAAGGGCTGGTGGGTGCGGCGGAACATTTCCCGCTTGGCCACAGTGTAGGCGTCCCATCTCTTCTGCGCCTCCTCGTCCATGGGGCTGAGTTTCCACTGTTTGAGGGGATCCTTGCGGCGCGCCAACAAGCGGCGCTTCTGCTCGGCCTTGGTCACGTCGAGCCAGAACTTCAGCAGCGTGATGCCTGAGTTCACCAGCATGGTTTCAAACTGCGGCACGGAGCGCATGAACTCTTCGTACTCATCCTCGGTGCAATAGCCCATCACCCGTTCCACCCCGGCGCGGTTGTACCACGAGCGGTCGAAGAGCACGATTTCGCCGCGCGTGGGCAGGTGTTCCACGTAGCGCTGGAAGTACCACTGGCCGATCTGCTCGGCGGTCGGTTTGCTCAGCGCGACCTTGCGCGCCGAGCGTGGATTGAGATGCTGCATGATCCGCAGGATGGTGCCGCCCTTGCCGGCGCCGTCGCGCCCTTCGAACAGCACGATGATCTTCTGGCCTTCCTTTTGTACCCAGCGCTGCAACTTGAGAAGCTCGATCTGCAAGTTGGTGAGCAGCGCTTCGTAGTCTTTGCGGCGCATGCGTTCGGGGGGCGACGTGTCGCCCTTGGTGCCGCCGGACCGCTTACCGTTTGACGATGCTTTCGATTTCGTACCCATGGTGGTCAGTTCCGCCGGGAGCGGCTGGCGCTTACACCCCCTCGAGCAACGACGTTCCGGTCATTGCGGAGGGGACCGGCAGCCCGAACATGGACAATGCCGTGGGGGCGATGTCCGCCAGCCGCCCGCCGCTTCGAAGCTTGGTTCCACGGAAACGATCATCTACCACGATCAGCTCCACGTCGAACGTCGTATGCGCCGTGTGCGGCCCGCCGGTCGCGGGGTCAATCATTTGCTCGCAGTTGCCGTGGTCGGCGGTGACGATCAGCCCGCCGCCCTTGGCCAATACGGCATTCACCACGCGGCCGACGCATTCGTCGACGGTTTCCACAGCGCGGATGGCCGCGGCGAGGTTGCCGGTGTGCCCCACCATGTCGCCGTTGGCGTAGTTGATGACCATCAGGTCGTCTGCGAAGTGGGCGAGACGGCGCAGTACCACGTCCGTCACCTCGTATGCGGCCATCTGGGGCTTCTGGTCGTACGTGCTGATGTCTCGTGGCGAGGGCACCAGTTGCCGTTCCTCACCGGGGAATGGGTCATCGCGGTAATCATTGAAGAAGAACGTGACGTGCGGGTACTTTTCCGTTTCCGCACAGCGGAACTGCTTCAACTCGCGTTGCGCGACGTACGCGCCCAGAATGTCGGCCATGGGCGGCGGCTTGGGAAACGCCACGTGCACCGGCAACCCCTCCTCATAGGCGGTCATGGTGACGAAGTGCATGTCGAGCCGCGCGCCGCGCACAAAGCCGATGCGGTAATCGTCCTTTCCTTCGCCCTCGAAGGGAAAGTGCTTGAGCACAAACGCCTTGGTCAGTTCGCGCGGGCGGTCGCCGCGGTAATTGAAGAAGATCACGCTGTCACCATCGCGGATCGTCGCGAGGGGTGCTCCTGTGCGTGTGACGAGGCTGGGCACCACGAACTCGTCGCCGGCGCGGCTGGGCTCGGTGGCGTGGGCATAGTAATGGCGCAGCGCCTCGGTCGCCGAAGCGAACGTCGTACCTTCTCCGTGCACCAGCATCCGATAGGCCTTCTCCACGCGGTCCCAGCGATTGTCGCGGTCCATTGCATAATATCGCCCAATGACGCTGGCCACCGGGTTTACGCCCGCTGCCCGGCAGTGTTCTTCAATCGCGGCCACGTGGTCGATCCCGCTGTTCGGCGGCGTGTCGCGTCCGTCGGTGATTGCGTGGACAAACACCTTCGCGCCGGGAAAGCCGAGGCGTTGCGTCATGTCCAGCAGTCCATACAAGTGCTCCAGATCGCTGTGCACGCGCCCGTCGCTGCAAAGGCCCAGCAGGTGGACACTTCCGCCCGTCCGATGCGCCCGGGCGAACGCCTCCGCCAGGACCGGGTTGGCAAAAAAACTTCCGTCGTGAATGCGCCCGGTGATGCGCATGATCTCCTGTTCGACGATCCGCCCGGCGCCGATGTTCTGGTGTCCGACCTCGCTGTTGCCCATGACCCCCGCGGGAAGCCCCACGTCCACGCCACAAGTGCGGATGAGCACGTGGGGGTAAGTGGCCATCAGCCGGTCATCGACGGGAGTCTTCGCCAGATGCACGGCGTTGGCGTGGTTCCATTCCGGGTGAGGATTGGATCCCCATCCGTCGCGGATGATGAGTACGATGGGTCTATGCCCTGCGACGGTCAACGTTTAACCCACATGTTTGGATGCAGTGCGAATGCCACAGGCCAGACCGAGACGCGACCGTCAGGGAGCGGGCTAGCGGCATTGTTTTTAGGGACATTGCTGAGTACTCGTCGCCCCCGAAAGACCATGACGAATCAAGTTCTAGGGAATCCGATCCGCGTACACCCCCAACTCCGTCTCAAAGTCCCTCATCCGGATCCCGAACGCCTGCTCGGCCACGGTGTGGTCGCACACGCTGTCCTCCTGCGACATGTCCACCTGCCCGCGGTCGAAGCGCAGCAGCCCGATCGACGGAATCACCATTTCCAGCGGGGCCATCAGCGGCGCCGACAGCACCGCCGCCGCCTTGGCGATGGCCACCGGCTGCGAAACGATCGGCTTCCAGCGCCGCGCGCCCGGAATGAGCGTGCGGCAGGCGTTGTACAAAGCCCGCCACGAGTAAGCTCGCGGCCCGCCCAGCGGAAACACTTTGCCGGCCGTGTCGGGTCGAAACAGTGCCTCGACAAAACAGTAGGCTACGTCTTTCACGAACACCGGCTGGAGCTTGGCTTCGCCGCGGCCGAAGTAGGGAATGACCGGCGGCACCAGGTCGCAGGCGAACTTTTTCATGAGCGCCATGAATTCGCCGTCGGGCCCGTGGATCAAACTGGGGCGGAAGATGGTCCACTCCAGTCCGCTTGCCCGAACCGACTCCTCCGCGATCCACTTGGTGCGATGGTAGGTTGACACCGCCTCTGGTCGCGTGCCCAGCGCCGACATGTGCACGAATCGCCGGAC
>CAZMVD010000080.1:0-9255 GCA_964569425.1 uncultured Phycisphaeraceae bacterium | reverse complement strand
ACACCGGCCTGCCGTGCCGCGGCCAGCATGTGCTGCGTTCCCTTGACGTGCACCTTGTGAAAGGTCTGCCCTTGAAGGCGGCGCTCAATGATAATGCCCACCAGGTGAATGATCGCGTCGCAGCCCTGCGCGGCGTCGGCCAGCAGACGAGGATCGTTCAGGTCACCCGGCACGGCCACCAAACGGTCAGGCGTGGTTTCGCGATGTTGCGCAAACAACTTCCGCTGGTTGCGCGCCAGGCAAACTGGCGTAACGCCGCGCGTCAGGAGTTCGCGGACGACGTAGCGCCCGACAAAGCCGGTCGCGCCGGTGACGAGAACACGTTGGACTTGAGCGACAGGCGCGTCGGTCATGGAACACCATCAATCGAGAAGATTCAGACGCATCGTAAGAACCGCCGGTATTCTCGTAAAGCCGGAGAGTTTCGGAAAAACCGTCGTGCCGCACATGGATTGGACGGATTGGCAACTGGCGGCGAATTCAACCACCGAAGATGGCCGCGGACTTCTGCCCCGCGGGGGTGCCGGGCAATGGATGCACCGGGTCGTTGTGCTCGTTCAGCCTTAGGACCCGCGGGCGGAAACGTCCCTCGCGGACCAGTGACTCCTCCAGCCGACAAAAAGACATGATGATGACGCGATCGCCCACCGAACCCAGACGCGCCGCCGCGCCGTTGATGGCCATCCGCCGCGAGCCGAACGGCTCGGGAATGACGTAAGTTTCAAACCGGTTGCCGTTGTTGATGTTGGCTACCAGGACCTTTTCGTACGGGTGCAGGCCCACGGCCTCCATCAACTCGGTGTCGATGCCGAAGCTGCCTTCGTAGTTTACGTCCGCGTGGGTCACGCACGCCTGGTGCAGCTTGGACTTGAGCATTTGGATCTGCATGGAACTCGCCTGAAAAACTCACAACCTGGTCGGGTAGGAATTATTGTGGCCAGATCGGGTAGTGTCAAACCACAGGACTTGCTTCGCAGGCAAGGCTTGTTTGATGCGATCCATCCCGTAGACTCTCTCCATACGACCCCGCGGAGAGGGGCGCGCTCCGTGGTCCGATTCTCTCGACAGGTGCAGGGTGGCACGCAAGCCGGAAGATGATCAGTCCTTATTCCCCACGGATGCCGAAGCACGTAAGAGCTTGGCGCTGCGCCGTCGGCGCCCGCTCATCCTGCCGCGATTCCTCGACCAAGAGGGGAAAGATCCGCGCCACAGCGGGTTCGCACTCGACGCCGCCCGCCGGACGCTTTCTCGTTGGGCGGACCTCGAATCGCAGGGACATTTGCAGGCCAAGGAAACAGCGCTCAGCGCACAGTTCCTGCAGGAGGTCTTCGGTCAAGCCCTGGGCTATGCCTCAGTCACGGAGAGCCCCGAGAAATACTACCTTGAACATGAGTACACCATTCCCGGCGTGGGTACGGCAGACGCCGCGCTCGGCTGTTTCAGCGGTACCACTCAACCTCTGGTCCACGCGGTCGTTGAATTGAAAGCGGCGAACACCGACCTCGACCGCGACCGGTTCAACGGTCGAACGCCCGTTCAGCAATGTTGGGACTATCTCAACGCCCTGCCTGGTTGCCCGTGGGGCATCGTCAGCAATTTCGTGTCGATTCGGCTCTATCATCGAGACAAGACGCCACTCCGTTTTGAGTCCTTCGCGTTACAGGAACTGCGCGATCCGATCCGGTTTCAGGCGTTTTTTGCGCTCTTTGAGCGGCACGGCTTGATCCCCAGCAGGCTGGCAGCCGAACCGCTGGCGATTCAACTGCTGCGCGAAACGGACCAGCGCCAGAAGGAGATCGGCGACGAACTCTACGACCGGTACAGCCAGAACCGACTTCTGCTCATCGACCACCTGCACACCCGTCGCAAGATACCAGTGGACGAGGCAATTCGCATCGCTCAGAAATTGATCGACCGCATCATCTTCGTGGCCTTTTGCGAAGACCGAGAGCTGCTCCCTTCCCGGACCATCGAAACCGTTTACAAACAGACGCCCCCTCTCAGTCATGTCACCAATCCCCGTTGGCAAAACTTCCTCGACCTGTTCGCTGCCGTCGACCGTGGGCACCCCAGGCTCGGATTGCGCGCCGGGTACAATGGCGGGCTCTTCCGCCGCGACCCCGAGGTGGACGATCTCCAGCTCGAAGACGAGTGGACCGATTTTTTCCACGAAATCGGCGGGTACGACTTCCGCGACGAAGTCAACGTCGACGTGCTCGGGCACCTGTTCGAGCGCTCGGTGACGGAGCTGGAGAAGCTCCGCCACTACGGTCTCTTTGAGGCCACCGGAGGTAGTGTCGCCGCCGAAGGGAAGATGCCCAAATCGGCGCAGCGAAAGCGGCTGGGCATTTATTACACACCCCCCGCCTTCACGCAGTTTCTGGTCAAGAACACCCTCGGCCACATGATCGACGAGCGACTTGGGATGATCGCCGCGACGCACCAGTTCGAACCCGACCGGCCCGCGTCCGACGCCGCGGCAGTCCGCGCGCAGGGGTACGTGCGTGACGCACTGGCCGCCTTGCGCGACCTGAAAGTCTGCGACCCTGCGTGCGGAAGCGGCGCGTTCCTGATTCAAGCGTATGACGTGCTGGAGGAACGCTACGCCGCGACCATCGACCTTCTCGCCGCCACCGATTCGCAAGCCGCAGCGGACCTCTCGATTCAGGTTCCCGACTGGATCATGGGCGAGAACCTCTACGGGGTCGATCTGTCGGTAGAGGCCGTGGAAATCACTCAGCTTGCCCTCTGGCTGCGTTCTGCGCGCCGCGGCCGCACCCTGGCCGATCTGTCGGGCAACATCGTCTGCGGCAACAGTCTGGTTGCGGATTCCACGGTCGATCCGCGTGCCATGCGCTGGCACGAGACGTTTCCTGCGGTGTTCGCACGGGATGCGGCGGGATTCGACGTGGTCATCGGCAATCCGCCCTGGGAGCGGCTCAAAGTCCAGGAACGGGAGTTCTTTTCGCTTTCTGCACCCAAAATTGCGGAGGCGGTGAACGCAGCCAACCGTCGCAAGCTGATTGCCCGGTTGGCGTCCAAGAACCCCGCGCTCTTCGATCGCTACGAGAAGACCAAAGACAGCGCCGAGCGCATGCTGGCCCACGTGCGTGCTTCCGGGCAGTTTCCGCTGACGGCCAAGGGGGACGTGAATACTTATACGCTTTTTGCGGAATTGGCGCGCAAGATCGTTGCGCCCGGCGGGCGTGTAGGGCTGTTGCTGCCGTCAGGTATAGCGACCGATCACACGACACGCCAGTTCTTTGAGGAGTTGATTGAATCGCGGGCGCTCGTTTCCCTGCATGATTTTGAGAATAAGGACGCGGTCTTTCCGGATGTGCATCGATCGTTCAAGTTCTGCACCTTTGTCTTCGGTGGGCGCGACGTGCGAACGCCCTCGGCGGGTTTCGTGTTCTTCGCCCGCAACATGGAGGATGTTTACGACGAGCGCCGGCACATCCGCCTGTCGCCGGAAGACTTCGCGCTGTTCAACCCCAATACCCGCACCTGCCCCATCTTCCGCAGCCGCCGGGACGCGGAACTGACCCGCGCCATTTACCGCCGCGTGCCCGTCCTCGTCGAACACGCCCGCGGCGAGCGCGGCAATCCCTGGGGTGTTCGTTTCTTTACGATGTTCCACCAGACTAACGACGCCGAGTTGTTTCACACTGCCGAGCAGCTTTCCGAAATGGGCCTCAAGCTTAAGGGCCACCGCTGGACGAAGGGCAAGCGTACGTTTCTGCCGCTCTACGAAGCGAAGATGATCCAGATGTACGACCATCGCGCCGCGGGCGTCGTGGTGGACACGGAAAACTGGATGCGCCAGGGACAGACGGTCGAAACCTCGCTGGTCGCCCATCAAAAACCGGAATTCGCCGTCCAGCCGCGCTGGTGGGTGGATGAGGCGAAGGTACTTGCGGCGACAGGGGAATCACGATCCTTTTTTCTGGGTTTCAAGGACATAACAAGTCCTACAAACGAACGAACTATGATTGCGTCATTGATCCCATGGTCTGCGGTGACAAATCACTTTCCGCTCGTCCGCACGACGTTCGCGCCAAGGAGGGAATTGTGCCTACTCGCTAATCTGAACGCATTTGTCTTGGATTATGTGGCGCGCCAAAAGATCGGCGGAGTGACGCTGAACTACTTCATCGTCGAACAGTTCTCCGTCTTGCCACCCGACGCCTACGCCGACCGCTGCCCGTGGAACAGGCGGCAGACCCTTGAACGCTGGATTTCCGACCGGGTGCTCAAGCTCACCTGCACGGCCGACGACATGCGCCCGCTGGCCGAAGCCTGTGGATTCGACCCGCCAGTCCATAAGTGGAAGCCGCTCGAACGGCGCGACCTGATGGCCGAACTCGACGCCGCGTACTTCATTCTTTACGGCCTGAATCGCGACGACGCGGTCTACGTGCTCTCGACCTTCGTGGGCACGCGTCGCAAGGATGAGGCCGAAATCGGCGACTATCGAACCGCTGATAAGGTTCTGGAAGCGTATGACCGCTTGGTCAGTGCGATGTAGCCGGGGCCGTTTACCGATTCAGAAAGCGTCTCACGACGCCCAAGAATTCATCCTTGGCCTGCTCCACGGCGCCGTTGCCGGCGCCTTCGATCAGGTGCAGGGTCGCGCCGGGGATTCCGGCGGCAAGCTCTCGAAACAGCTCCTGCGGCATCAGCCGATCCTCCGTCCCGCCCACCACCAGGGTCGGAGCAGTAATCCGGTGCAGCCGGTCACGCAGGTCGTAAGTCATGCACGCCCGCAAGGACGCGATGAAATCGTGCGGATCCGTGGGCGCCCGCGTGAACACATCGTCCGATTCCGGCAGCAGCGCGGCCAGCACGCTCCGCCGCGACGGCCCGTAGGTCTCCTCGATCAACGCCAGGTACAGCTCGCGCCACGCTCCCGCGCGGGCCAGGGCAATGAACCGTTCGTAGATCGGACGGCTGGCCGGGTGCATCCGCGCGCCCGCCAGCGCCAGCACCAGCCGATGTACCACGTCCCCGTGCGCCGCCGCCAGTGCCTGCGCGATGGCACTGCCCATGGACAAACCCAGCACGTCCACGCGCCCGAATTCGGCGGCGATGACTCGTGCATACTCCGCCGCCGCGGTTTCGATGGTAAATCCCGCCGCCAGCCCCGGCGGCCGGCTCACCAGGTACACGCTCCGCCCTTCCGCGAACAGGCCGCACAGCCAGGCGGCGAATCGCTCCCGATGGGTCAGTTCGCCCAGCGCGTCGTTGATTCCGGGCAGAATGACCAGCGTTTGCGGTCCGTGGCCCATGCGTACGAAGGGGAAACGGCCGGCCAGTTGCCCAGTCTCAACAAGTGGGCGCTTCATCGCTGGTTCTCATTCTCCGAACGAGCCTCTGGGGCCGCGAGACTTCGCTGCGGGTTGTTCCGGTTGACCCGCACAGTCAGGCGGAAGCCCTGCGAATGTCCGATTACCGAGTGTTTGCTTCGAGCATCGACGGACGATCGCCATGGTATGCGCACCGCGATCGGCGTCACGGGCGGACGGCGTTGTACCGCAGTCAGCCAGGCCCCATCAACCCGCGCAGCCTCTTGAGGTTCACCTTGTCGAAGTCCGTTCCGCGTCCGTCGGTTCCCTTGGGCGTTTCCAGGATCATGGGCACGCCGGCCCACAGCCGGTCGTTCACGAAGTGGGCGAAACCCGATTTGCCGATCGTGCCCTTTCCGATGTGCTCGTGGCGGTCCACCCGGCTACCCAGCGGCTTTTTGGAGTCGTTGACGTGGATGCCGCAAACCTGCGCACGGCCGATAGTGCGATCAAGTTCGTCCATCATCGCTGCGTATCCGGCGGCCGTGCGAAAGTCGTAACCCGCCGCGAACAGGTGGCAGGTATCCAGACACACGCCGACACGTTCGGGTGCCATCAACCTGTCACGTATGGCCGCGAGCTGCTCGAATCGCCAGCCGATGCTGGTGCCCTGGCCGGCCGTGGTTTCCAGAAGGATGCGCGTGCGATAGCCCGGCGTGGCCGCGGAAACGGTGTCAAGCGAACGCGCAATCCGGGCGATGCCGACTTCCATCGATTCGTCGAGATGGGCGCCGGGGTGAAACACCAGCGACGCCACGCCGAGGGCTTCACAGCGTTCCAGTTCATCCACCATGGCCGCGATGCTTGCCTCTCGAATCTTCTCGTTGGGGGCTGCAAGGTTGAGCAGGTAGCTGGCGTGGGCGATGACCGGGGCGATGCCGGTCAGCCTTCCGGCTTCGCAAAATCGAACGACCTGGTCGTCGGTTAGCGCCGCAGCGCGCCATTGCCGCTGGTTCTTGACGAAGATTTGCACGCAATCGCATTTCAATGTTGCGGCGGCGAGAATCGCGTTTTCCAACCCCCCGGCGATGGACAGGTGGACGCCGAGGCGCGGTCGAGCATTCGCTTTAATTTTATCAGTTTGTCTTGCCATTAGGCAAATGATAGCGGAAATCGTCCGAGAATGGCACTGTTTGGAGCGGTTGGCCTGGACCGTAGGCCCGTTGGTGCAGTCTGATAAAAGGGATTTGACGGGCTTGACGGGCGTGAAGGTTCTGCTAATCTACGCGGCTCCCCACGCGGAAGAGCAGTTTCCGAAGCGTGGGAATCGCGGTTCTTTGACAATTGAAGATGCGGACGCAGGCCTGCCGGAGGTCGTCGTGCTCTTTGCTGAACGGAGCACGGGGGCGTAGTCCCGGCAGGTCCTAAGGGAATGTGGTTGGTGACCACAATAAACCGATTCCAAGCGGTGCGCGGAAGAGTGCTGACAGTATGGTGGCACTCAACGGCGCAGCCGCGGTGAATCTCAGCGCTGGAAACCGAACTTGACCCATCGATGCTGTTTTCGAGAGGCGGCGGCCGTAAGCCGTGGCCTGTCGGGGGACAGCCCCTCATGAATGTGGTCAAGCTACTAAGAGTGCATGGTGGATGCCTAGGCGTCGAGAGGCGATGAAGGACGTGGTAGGCTGCGATAAGCCCCGGGGAGCTGTCAAACGAGCTGTAATCCGGGGATTTCCGAATCGGGAAACCGGGCGTCACTGGGCAACCAGATGGCGTCATCCGCGGGTGAATGCATAGCCCGTTGGAAGCTAACCCAGGGAACTGAGACATCTCAGTACCTGGAGGAAGAGAAATCAACCGAGACTCCGTCAGTAGCGGCGAGCGAAGGCGGACCTAGCCCAAACCGTGGTGCTTGCACCGCGGGGTTGCGGGCCCTCGAGGAGTTACAAAGGCGTCGTTAGCGGAACGGTCTGGAAAGGCCGGGCATAGCGGGTGACACCCCCGTACGCGAAAACGATTGCCCTCCGTTGAGAGGTGTCCCAGAGTAGCGCGGATCTCGTGGAACTCCGCGCGAAGCCGGGGGGCCCACCCTCCAAGGCTAAGTACTACTCGACGACCGATAGTGAACAAGTAGGGCGACTGAAAGGTGAAAAGAACCGCTTTAAGCGGAGTAAAAAGAACCTGAAACCATGTACTTACAAAGCTGTGGGAGCACGATTCGAAGCTTGCTTCGGCGTGTGACCGCGTGCCTTTTGCATAATGAACCGGCGAGTCAAGGTCTGTAGCAAGGTTAATCCGTTCCGCGGAGGAGCCGTAGCGAAAGCGAGTCTGAATAGGGCGACCAGTTGCAGGCTTTGGACCCGAAACCACGTGATCTACCCATGGCCAGGCTGAAGCGACCGTAAAAGGTCGCGGAGGGCCGAACTCATTAACGTTGAAAAGTTATGGGATGAGCTGTGGGGAGGAGTAAAAGTCTAATCAAACGTGGAGATATCTGGTTCTCCCCGAAATAGCTTTTGGGCTAGCCTCGGGACACTACGATGTGGGGGTAGAGCTACTGAATGAGACGAGGGCCCTGCCCGGGTACCTCCCTCAACCAAACTCCGAATACCACATCGACTATCCCGGGAGTCAGTCTGCGAGGGATAACCTTCGTGGACAAAAGGGAAACAACCCGGACCGTCGGCTAAGGTCCCTAATCCATGCTAAGTGCGTAAGGAAGTCCTTGTTCTGTGACAGCGGGGATGTTGGCTTAGAAGCAGCCACCATTTAAAAAGTGCGTAATAGCTTACCCATCGAGAACTTGGGCGCCGATAATGAACGGGACTCAAGCATGGTACCGAAGCCGCGGGAATCAGGGGCTAGAAACTAGACACTAGAGACTGGAAGGAGCATACGGATGCCGTTCCACAAGCTCTCCGTTTTTCGAAAGGCCTACGACCTTTCGATTCGTGTTCATCGCGCGACTTTGCGTTTTCCCAAGTTCGAACAATTCGAATTAGGATCGCAATTGCGACGGGCAACCAAGTCGATCCCCGCAAACATCGCAGAGGGGATGGGCCGGCAAATGTCGCCCAAGGACGTAGTTCGCTTCATCAGAAGTGCGCTCGGTTCTTGCGATGAAACGCGGATCTGGCTCGAGTACGCCCGCGATCTGGGCTATCTCAATGCCGAAGAGTTTGAGGAGTTTCACGAGTCATACTGTGAAGTCGGTCGGATGCTCAACGGCCTTGCCCGCAAATGGACGGGCGAAGTCGCTGTCTAGTTTTTTAGTCTCTAGTTTCTAGTCTCTGATTCGGTAGGGGAGCGTTGATAGGTAGATACAGGCCATACCGAAAGGAGTGGTTGCGGACCTATCAAGTGATTATGCCGGTATGAGTAACGATAAAGGAGGTGAAAATCCTCCTCGCCGTAAACCTGAGGTTTCCTGGGGAAGGGAAATCCGCCCAGGGTTAGGCGGTACCTAAGACGAGGCTGAAAGGCGTAGTCGATGGATAGCAGGTTAATATTCCTGCCCTCCGTTGTGCGAATACCTCCGTAGTGCGTCCTCTCAAAGTGCAGCCCACGATAAGTTGTGAGGGTTGCCGCAAGGCCGAGGCCGATTTGTTGCCGAAGTGCATGGAGAGGGGACCGAGAAAAGCTGCGGGGGCAATCAGCGGAACCGTACTAAAACTGACACAGGTAGGTGAGGCGCGTAGCCTCAGGCGCTCGAGATAACCGTCCTTAAGGAACTAGGCAATTTGACCCCGTAACTTCGGGAAAAGGGGTCCCTACCCGCTTCGGCGGGAGGGCGCAGATAATCGGCTCTGGCGACTGTTTATCAAAAACACAGGTCTCTGCCAACACGTACAGTGGACGTATAGAGACTGACGCCTGCTCGATGCGGGAATGTTAAGGAAGGCGGTTAGGGGGTAACTCCGAAGCTGGCAACCGAAGCACCCGTAAACGGCGGCCCTAACTATGAGGGTCC
>CAZMVD010000079.1:0-18518 GCA_964569425.1 uncultured Phycisphaeraceae bacterium | reverse complement strand
CGATCGCGCCGGCGGCTACTCGGACAGATCCTTCCACCGCGCGGCCTCCTCCGCGTTGCCTTTGGCTTCGTAGAGGCGCTGCATCACCTTGGCGAGATTGGTGACCTCCCGGTCGCGGGGGCCGAAGGCTCGTTCGATGATCGGGTAGCTGCGGAGTCCGAGTGATTCCGCCTCCTCCAGGTTTCCGTGTTCGAGAGCAATGCCCGAAAGGATGCTCATCGTGTGGGCGGTGGCGGGGTGGTCTTCTCCGTGGCGCCGGCGCTTGGCCTCGTAGCTGATTCGAAACAACGGTTCGGCTTCGTCGAACCGTTTGAGCGCTAAGTACACTACAGCTAACCGTTCCTGTACCCGCGTGCTCAGGGGGTGGTCCGCACCCAGTGTCCGTTGGCTGCGCTCTACGGCATCGTTCAGGATCGCCAGCGCCTCATCAAACCGCTTCGAAGTCGCCAACAGATTGCCAAGCGTATCCATGCTCTCGATCGTATACGGGTGGTCCGGTCCCAGAACGCGGGAACGCGCCTCAAGCACCTCGCGAACGAGCGGCTCTGCCCGTGTCAAATCTCCGCGGTGGATGTAGAGCACCGCCAGGTTGTTCAGCGAAATCAGCGTGCCCGGATGCTCCGGCCCGGCCGTGCGGCGGGAGTATTCGAGCTCTTTGAGATAAAGCGGCTCGGCCTCGTCATAGCGCCTCAGGGCCACGTAGACCAGCGCCAGGTTGTTGATCGAGGTCATGGTGTGATCATGTTGTTCGCCAAGCACGCGGGTGCGGATTTGAACCACCCGTTCCAGAATCTCCGCGGCCTCTTTTTTTCGCTCGTCCCGTTCCAGAAGCAGTGCGAGGTTGTTCAGCAGCGAGAGCGCCGTCTCGTCCTCTTCACCGAAAAGGCGCGTCGCCAACTCCAGCGCTTCGCGAAAACGCGCTTCGGCCTCGGCATACCGGCCGAGCGACCTTTCCAGCGAAGCGGCCCGGTTCATCGCACGAATAGTTTCCCTCGCCGGAGCGCGCGGCTCGGATTGGTAAATCTCCAGAGCGCGGACGGCCTGTTCGAGGGCCGGGGCGTATTCCCCCAGTGCCTTGTAGGTATTAGAAAGCGTCGTGCGGATGGAGGCTTCGACCAGCGGGGAATCGGCGAAGCGTCCCTCAATTTTTCCGGCGGCGCGGTCGAGCACCTCACGTAGCGAGATCGTCCGGTCAGGCTGCTTGGTGGGGTCCGCGCTGGCCAGAAGGTCCTGGGTGAGAAACTGATTGACCGCTTCGGCGATGCGCCGCTGGTGTTCGGATTCGTGCAAAGCCCGGCCGCGGCCGATGGCAAACGTAGAACTGACGATGACTCCGGCGATGAGAATGACGAACGCGGCGGTTGCGCCGGCCACCAGGCCTCGATTGCGCCGCGCGAACTTGCGCATCTGGTACAGGGTGGAAACGGGGCGGGCGGCGATGGGGCGGTCGCTCAGGTAATGTTGAATGTCTGCGGCCAGTTCGGCGGCCGACTGATAGCGACGGTCGGGCTCTTTCTCCAGCGCCTTGTTGATGATGGTCTCGGCGTCGCCCCGGAGCGCTCGATGAATGGTGCTCAAAGGTATCGGGTCGACTTCCTGAATGCGGCGCGCGGCCTGCGGAATGGAGCAGTGTGCTACGTCGTAGGGCAGCCGATCCACCAGCAGTTCGTAGGCGATGACCCCAAGGGCGTAGGTGTCCGAGCGAATGTCCACATGCGCCGCATCGCCCGCGACTTGTTCAGGGCTCATATAGGGAAGGGTGCCCATCAGCCGCGCGACATCCGTGCGCAGGGTGGTGACGCGAGCGTCGACATCCATCCAGCGCGCCAGGCCGAAATCGAGAACTTTGCAGCGGCCCTGGTTATCCACCAGTATATTTCCGGGCTTGAGGTCGCGATGGACAATGCCGTTCTCGTGTGCGTGATGCACGGCGTGGCAAACCTGAATCAGTAGGGCGAGTCGTTCGCGGGTGTCTAACCGGTGGCGCGAGACGTAATCAGTCAGGCGCAGCCCGTCGATGTGTTCCATCGCCAGATAGGGTTCCGGGCCGGATTCGGTGTCGAACATGCCCACGTCGTACACCTGGGCGATGCCGGGGTGCTCCAGATGCAGCAGTGCTTCCGCCTCCACGCGAAACCGGCGCCGGAGTTCCGCGCTCTCCGCACCATCCCGGATCACCTTCAAAGCCACGGTGCGCGGCGGTGAATCCTGGCGGGCGAGGTAGACGATTCCCATCCCCCCCTGGCCAAGCACGGCGGAGATCCGGTAGGGGCCGATCTGATCAGGATGCTTGCGGGCAACGCCGCCGCCCTCTTTCCAGAAAATGTCTGACGCTGCCTGCCCACCGGGAGTATCCGGCGTAGGTCGATCCTGATTCATCGGTGCGCTCCGGCCGTAGTTGGCTGAGTCGACGACGATAACCTCGTGAAATGGGCGCCGCAACCCGAGATTCGGCGCGCGAGTTTCGGGAACGGGAGGCCCCGCGCGCCGCCAATACGGCCTATCGCCTATATTGCAGAGGGAGTTTGAGCAAAGCTATGATGGCGCAGGTATCGACGTTTGAGCAGTTCTTGGTAGGTGTGACCGACCGCAGGGGGACACCGGAGAGCGGCATGGCGGAACGGGACGTGTTTCCCAGCACGCAGCGCACCTGGATCGACGTGGCACTCGACCGTACCGTGGAGGGTCGCCAGGCGGTCAACCACCACATCATGTCGGTGTATGCGCATCCCCTTCGGGTCTACTGCCTGGGAACCGCGGCGCGTTGGCTGGGCGAGCCGGAGGATGTGGTTGCCGGGTTTTTCGCGGACCGATTGTCGCGGGACGGGTTTCTGGACGACTGGCAGCGCAGCGGGCTGCGATTGCGCCGCTGGTTGATGAATGCGTTCTCGTTTTACCTCGCGGAAGAACAGCGGAGGCGCCGTCGCGACCGCCGCTGGACAGAACTTCAGGGCGACCGCGATTCCAGAATCGAAGAGCCCGAACGATTGATGGATCGCGCGTTTGGGGAGTCGATTGTCGTTCAGGCAATGCAACAGGCGCAGATCGCGTGTGCGGCGCAGGGGCTGGGGCCGCATTGGGGCATCTTCGTCCGACATGCCTACGCCGGCGAGCGGTATGATGCAATTGCCGCAGACATGGGGCTGTCGCCGGCGCGCGCCGCGGTCATGGCGCGCACGGCCGCGCGCCATTTCCGCAAGGCCATACGCGACTTATTGCAATCCGACGGCGCCACGGAACGCGATGTGGACGATGAAATCCGCACGCTGTTGGAGGCGATTCAACCATGAGTGATCAGACCACGCCGCAACCCGGACCCCAGCGCGAGATCAGCTTCGAGCAGGCTTCACGCATGTTGCGCATGGGGCTGGCCGAGCCGGTTCGCCCCGTGGATGCGCTGTTGGAACGCCTGGCCCAGCCGGACGGCTCGGCCTGGCTGGGTGCGGCACTGATTTCCGGTCCGGCGGCGGATTTTGGCCATCCCGAGGAGTTGTTGGCAAATGGGAAGGCTACCCTCGAACAGCTACGGGCCATCAAACAGGCGGGAACCAGGCAAGCTTCGGATGAGTCGTACGGCGCCCATTGGCCCGCGATGATTTGCTATTTTTTTGCCATCGCAGCCGGCTTGGCCCACTTTGGAGTGAATCTCAGTTCTCGCTCGCCTGCGGATTTGGAAGCCGTTTTCCTGGACCTGGCCGCGGTAACGCCGCCGATCTGGTCAGACCTGTTCGTGCGCGCCGCGGCCGCCCTGCCCACGTTGAGCTAGCGAAATTCTCATCCAATTCGGTGGGTACCGCGACCGCCGAAAGCCCCGCTCGGTACCACTCATTCTGCGTTTCGTCACCAAATTGTCAGGTCGCGCGCCGATTCCCGCGGCGAATGCCTTTCTTTGGGGCGATGGAGGACCGCGCCTGCCAGGGGAGCGTGTCGGTCCCATGGCCGGGCGACATCAACGCGAGACGAAACATGAGGAACGGCTTGTGGCGGGTCAGAGCAGCGATGGCGGGTGCATTGATGGTGGCGACCGGCCCTGCGGTAGAAGGGCAGTGGATCGCGCGCCAGCACGCCCTGCAAACGGGTTGGAACGCGGTCTATCTCGAGGTAGATCCGTCGCCGGCACTGGCGGACCAGTTGTTCTCCGCGCACCCGATCGAGGAGGTATGGGCAAGGGCACTGCGAACCGAAGTCGAAGGACCGCCCGTCTGTCAGGATCCGAACGACCCCACCTGTGTTCCGGCGGTGGTGAGCGAATGGGACGTATGGCTGCCGCCCACGCATCCGGCACGAATGGTGACCAATCTGCGCAATATCCGTGGCGGGCGCGTTTTCTTGATCCGCGCCAGTCAGCCGTTTTCGCTCCCCGTGACGGGGACGCCGAACAGTCGGGTCGCCCGCTGGGAAACGGGTTACAACCTGGACGGATTGCACGTGGAGGACAATGCCCAGGCGGCGCCGACCTTCGGGCAGTATTTCGCAGGGTCGACGGCCTTCTCGACCATCAGTGTGTATGCGGTTCAGACGGACGGTTCCCTTTCGCCCATTGCCAACCCGGCGAACGCCAAGATTCTACCCGGCGTCGGATACTGGATCCGCAGTGCCGCGGATACCGCATACGACGGGCCGATCGCCGTCGACAAGGGTTCCCTCCGTGGCGTTGATTTCGGCGTCCATTCCGTCGAGCACCATCTTCGACTGAGCAATCGTACGGCGACGCCTCGAACGGTCGAGCTGTCGTATGTGGCGTCCGCAGACGTTCCCAGTATCCCGAGCGGACTGCCGTCCCGGGCGGGCGACGTGCCGCTTTCGTGGCTGCAGTACGTGGCGGGTCCGGCGGAAGCCGCGCTCCAATGGCACCCGTTGTCCACTGCGTCGTGGAACCTCGCCGGCGCCGCATCGCCGGCCGCGCGTACCGCGGTTCGTCTGGCGATCGAACGCGCCGGCTTGCCGCCAGCGGTGATTGACTCATCCGGCCAGGGCGCTCTCTACCAGGGGCTCCTGCTGGTGCGTGACGGTGCCGGCTGGCGACGTTGGGTTCCGGTGGTCGGTCAGGTGCCCGATACGATCGTGGCGTTGGCGAGCGCTGCGGGCGGCGCGCAACCAGGACTGTATTCCGGTCAAATCACAGTCAACCAGGTGCAGTGGGTTTCCGCGGGAGCACGGGTCTGGAGCAATCAGGATGCAACCGATCCCACGTTCTCGCTGAATCGGCGTTGCGCCGGTGGCGGGAGTCACGGCCAACCCTGTGAAGATGATAATCAATGTCCGGGCGGCGTGTGCGAAGGCTTCTGCATCGGTGGCGCCAACGCCAATGGCGTTTGCGGTGCTGCGGCGGATTGCCCGGGCGGGCGATGCAGCGCCGAGACCGACAACGTCTCGCTGCGCCCGGCGCCCGCGGAGTTTACGTTTCCGGTGCTGGTGCACCTGGCGGCAAACGGCGTATACACGCTGTTGACCGAAGTGACGCTGCTCTGGCAGCCGCCGGATGACGTGGCACAAACACCGGGGCGCCTTGTGCTGGCCACGCCCGCCTGCCCGCCCGCGGTGTGCGACGCCCTGCAGGCGGCGAGTATCCAGGACGGGGAATCGTTTGCGCGGCGCCTGGGCTCGGCGGCTTTCTCGTTTGACGGGGATCTTCCGCTTGCCGGTGATTTCGGCAGCGCTCTCAGCGGCGGCTATACCATTCCCGAAGACCATCCCCTGAATCCCTTCCGCCACAAATATCACCCCGATCACGATTGCGATCAGGTCGGCGAGTGTTTCGCGGTGACGCGCAGTTTCATATTGACTTTCTCTGCCGCGCCGCCGCCGGGAGATTCGCGGCCTGGGTGGGGGGACCGCCTGCTGGGTGGAACCTATGAGGAAACGATCACCGGGCTGCACAAGCACTCGATTGTAGTGGGCGGGCGGTTTGAGATGACCCGTGTTTCGAGCGTGGCCGTACTGAACGTGCCGTAAATGGGCGGGAGGCATAGTCGATGACAGTCATGAGAATACCGGCAAGTCGCCTTCTGGTCCTGGCAGCCCTCGCGACTGGGGCAGGCGCGCTCGACGCGCGCGCACAATGCGAACTAGAGAAATTCCTGGGGACCAATGGCGAACGCGCCGGGCACTCGGTGGACGTAAGCGGCGACTGGGCCGTAGCGGGCGCGATCTTTCGTGATCGCCCCGGGTTTCCCGCCAGCGACAACGTCGGCGGCGTCCTGGTTTTTCAGCGGAACGACGCAGGAACTCCGACCGATCCGCGGGACGATACCTGGACATTTCATTCCGCCCTGATGCCCAATGATCCGCAAGCCGGCGAACAATTTGGTTTCAGCGTCTCCATGAATGGGACCTGGCTTGTCGTCGGCTCTCCACTGAAGGGCTCGACGGGAGCTGCCTACGTCTTTCGCTACAACGGAACAAACTGGGTGCAGGGGGCCAAACTGCTTCCGCCCGCGGGCACGGCGAACGAAGCGTGGTTCGGTTACTCGGTGGCTATCGCCAAGGGCCCGGCGAATAACCTTCCCTTTGTCGTCATCGGCGCGCCGCAGGCCAACCCGAACGGCGCCTTCAATGGCGGCTCCGCATTCGTGTACCGCAAGGATACCGTTCTGGCGCCCGTCTGGAATTACGAGGCCACCTTGGTGCCCACGGACGTGGCCCAGTCCGATCGGGCCGGCTGGTCGGTTGCCGCTTCGTTCGACACCGGCAATACCGCGGAGCGCATCGTTGTCGGCGCGCCGCAGGCTTCCCTCGGTTTCGGAGCCGCCTACGTTTATCTGAGGGTCACCGGATGGTCGCAGCTCTCAAAGCTCACCGGATGCTCGTCTACGGACCTCCAGAATTTCGGGCCCGGCCAGTTCGGATATTCCGTGTCGATCGCCAAGTCCGAAACGCTGGGATTAGCACAGATCGTTGTCGGCGCGCCGTTCTGCAATAGGAATATTCTGGCGGGCGGTTCGGTCAGCGATACCGGAGCCGCCTACGTGTATTCCCAGAACCTCTTCCAATGGGATTTGAAGCGCACGTTGGTTGAGTCCGGTGGAACAAGAGAAGCAAACGATAATTTTGGCCGGACCGTGGTGACGAACGGTGATGCCGTCCTGGTCGGGATCTACGGCGATGATGCGACCGCAACCAATGCCGGCGCCGCCAATCTGTTCTATCGGCAGGGGAGCAGTTGGAGTGATAACCCCCTCGCGTTCCACTTGCGCGGAAGCAACGTCACGACCAGCGCACGAATGGGACAGTCTGTCGCGCTGGACAGCCGGTACGGCATGGTCGGGGCTCATCTCGACGCGCAGGGCGGCAGCGGATTCGGAGCGGCCTACCTCTTCGGCGTAGGACCAGATTCTGACGCCGACGGGGTCGTCGATACCTGCGACAATTGTCCGTTTGACCCGAACCCCAATCAGGCGGACGCGGATGGCGACGGCGCCGGCGACGTGTGCGACATCTGTCCGGGGCACGACGACTGGCACGATCCCGACGGCGACGGCCTGCCGAGCGGCTGCGACAACTGTCCGAATGTTTCCAATATCGACCAGGCCGACGTGGACGGCGATGGCGTGGGTGACGCTTGTGACAACTGTCCGTTCGCGGCCAACGGCCCATTGCTGAGCACGTGTACGGCCGGCGCGATAACACCCTGCGCGACGGATCAGCAGTGTGACACAGTAGCGGGAGTCGGCGACGGCAAATGCGCGGTTCCTTTGGGGCTTTGCGTTTCCGGGATGACTTTCCACTGCACCAATCACCCCCATTGCGACAGCAGCGGAGGCGCCGGTGACGGCGTTTGTGCGGCGAGCCAGGCGGATAGCGAAACGAATCCTGACTTTGTCGGCGATCTTTGCGACAATTGCCCGAGTGACACCAACCCCAACCAGGCCGACTTTAACGGCAATGGCCTTGGCGACGTCTGCGATCCCTTCTGGAATATCGCCGACGAGCTGGTTCCCCCCAACGAGCCCGACTACGCGGCTGCCGTGCCGGCCGCTTACGCGCTGGCAACCGTCACGCCGCCGGGCAACGCGTTTTATTACGACAAAGTCTACTGTGCGCAGGGCACGCCCCAGAGCTGCTCACAATGGCAGGGCCGCTGGTTTGCCAACGAGCCCGGCGTCATCACGATTCAGTGGAAAGACCTCGGCAATAATCCCATCGGAGATCCGGTGATCTATGTCGTTACTGATAGTGTCGGTTCGCCGCCGCCAAATTCCTCCTATGCAACCTCGGCTGTGCGCTATTTTCTCGATTGGGTAAGCCAGGGCGGCGGCGCCCCGGTGACCATCGACACAAACTTCACGTTGACCATTCGTTACAATTCCACCTTTCTGTTCAACAACCCGCCGAGCGTGCCTTCCGATGTGCATGTGTTGGCCGGTGTCATGCGGACAGAAACCGGAAAAACGGGGAAAATCGTTTTCCAGTACACCGATGGTCCCGCCGGACGCCTGACGGGCTTCGAAGTGGTGGACATCGGAAGCTTCGGTACACCGTCGGCGCTGGTGGTCGACGTCGGTCGAAAGCTCGACATTCCCCCGGGTGCGGATTGCAAAGCTCATTTCATCACCAATGCCCTCTCCGGCGGGTTTGCCGCGGCCTGGCAGCGGATCGAGGAGCCGCTGGACGTCTGGCCCATTCGCCCCGAAGCGAACGCCTCCAACCTGGTGATCGGCTGGTACGACGTAGCGCTGGCGACAGGCAACTGTTGGCATCACTCCATTCGGCGTTACATCAGCAATTGGCCTGCCGATCCACAGCCGTTCGTGGTGGTTAATGATGCCACGCCCGATCCTTCGATCGTGCTCCTTCCCGTGGGAACCGCGGACACCTATTGTCAGGCGACGGTGGTGTTCCCCGGTCCGCTCACGGCGCCGCGTGCACAAATCGCCGGCGGGAACCAGTTCTCGGCCAGCGCCACGGGATACGCCGTGGTCCGTCTCGACGTCAAGGACAGCCTGCCGGGCGCTACCTGCGGCAGCGATCGGGTGGACGTAAAGTTCGAAGTCATTCGCGCGTTCGATCACCTGACGCCTTACAACGACATCACCGGCGAGGGTGTTCACGAGGGCGCATTTGCGACGCCCATCGGCACGCAGATCGAACATCCGCTCCAGGATCCCAACACCCCGCTCTTCCCCTTCGGATACCGATACGCAGGGCAGCCGTTCGCCGCCACAATCTACAACGATTCCGGCCAGATCTTCCCGGTCAACAGCTCCGACGTGCACGGTCCGCTGGAAGTCTGGTGGTTTCAGGAAGGTAGTTACGCGCCGAATACCTACTGGCCGTTCCGGGTCGGGCAATACCTGGCCCAATGGCCGACCGGCGGACAGATCGGTGCGCCCATCGTAATTGCGTCGCGCTCGGGAGCGGGCAGCTACCCGCCGGGTTCGCAGGTATACGAAGTCGGCGTTCATGGCGGCGCCAACACCGCTCTGGGATGGAATCCGAACGACGAGCACGCCACTCTTCTGCCCATCGCCGGCAGTTTGCGCGCCTTCGCCGTGCGCGACGACAACCCCTGGGGTGCGAATTCGGGCCACCCGTACACGCTCATCCAATACCCCGAAATGCTCTGCTCGATCGGCACAAATCCCTGCATCGACGAAGCCGATTGCGGCGCGGGAGAGACGTGCGACCCGACCGGACTATGGCGCATGGGTGTGCACCAGGTGATTGGCGAGCAGGCGCCGTACTTTTTCAATTACACCCATTTTCCCAATCAGTCCGACCCCACGCAACTCCTTCCGGTGCTCGCGGGCCTGCCCATCGATCCACTGTTCCCCGTGAACTTCGGGGCGGCCGCCTGCCGCACGGGTTCGCCGCCGCATCCGCAAACGGCTGTGGTCGGCGATGCATTGTGGGTGGATCGCAGCGGCGGCGTGTGGGCCGTGGAGCAGACCACCGACGGTCCGATCTCCCTGCCCAGCACCGCCACGATCTATCTGTGGGAGAATTGGGCGGCGGACGGCGGCTGCCAGCCGTGGCGCGATTTCACGCTGGGTCAGGGCACGCCCACGCCGATTGTGTATCGCCCGAGCTGGCCTCCGGCACCGCCCGGATGCACCTACCCCACCGACCCAGGCTGTGCCAGGCCATTGGCACCCGGCGATCGCGTCGACCAGTCGGGTCAGTGCGGCGCTATCAGCGTTCTCCACGACAGCGTGGGCATTCGCATCGTAGACCCCACCCATGAAGTGTCGGTCCCGCTGGCGGCGCTGCCCTCCGGCGTAGATTTCGCCACGCTGCCGCCGCACCTGGTCGGCGGCGCGTTGGGCGGCGGGGGCGGCGCGGTCCCCGATCGGATTCGTCACGTGTTCGGCGGAAGCCTCTTCTTCCGCGGCATCATGAGCCAGCGCGACCGTGCCATGTTGCTGGCGCTGAGTCCGGAAGTGGGCTATCAGAACGCCATTGCGCAGCTCTACAACCTTTCCCGCACCCAATTGACGAATCCCTTGCCAAACCCAGTGGAAAAATGGGTGTCGGTGGCCGATCAGACCGCCAAGCCCGGCTGGGTGACACTGGCCTTTCAGAACGACGATGCCTGCGATCCGCTCCCGGTCAGCGTCGAAGTGTGGCGCGTGGATTGCCCCGCCGCCACCGGTCGCATTCAAGTCCTCGAACCCACTTGCCCGTTCAACGAAAAACTGGTGCTCCAGCACACCGTGGACGGCGGCGGGCGCCCGGAATTGCTGATTTACGAGTGGCAATGGTCGGCGGACTACGATCCGTCCGCGCCGCAACTGGCTACCTGGAACGATTACAACGCGCCGCCCGCATTTGCCGACGGACAGGGGCTGCGCGAGATCATCATCGAAGGCGCCTCTCCGTTTACATTGGCCGACTCCTGGTGGCGGGCGCGCTACCGTGGATACACGCATTGCCCCTGCATCGGCGGAAACTGTAATCAGGGCGCCGATGCATGGCCGACGCACCTGGCCAATGACGGCACCGCCATCAGTGACTGGTCTGATCCGCAACTGGCCGAGGGATGGGTCAAGCGCGTCATTCGCGGCATCAATCCGTTCGATCAGCGGGTGGCCGATTTCCATTCGAGCCCCATCAACACCTACGTGGACATGGTCGGACAAGCCGGCGTCCGCTTTGAGGCGCCGGTGGCCTTGAACTGCACGCCGGCCAACATTAACGCCCTGGGGCTGATCGAAGTCTACGAAACCGTGCTTCGCCGCGCGCGTTCGTTCAGTATCGACGTGGGCGTCAGTTACGACCCCGCCACGCTGGCGCTGCTGCTGGTCAGTGCGAAGGTCTCAGATCTGTACATGCTGTTGGGCAATGAAGCATTTGCCGACGCCTCCGATCCCACCATCGGCCTGTTTGCCGATGCCGGCGCGCCGCCGCCCAGTTACGACCCGCATGCCGTCTTCTGCTTTGAAAACCAGGTTCCGTCGGTCCTGGAGGAGGAACTGGCCCTCCTCCGCGGGCGCGACACCATCCGTCCGCCGGACCTCGATATCGACGGGCGCATTCTGGCCACCGTGTACAACCGGCTGCCATGGAACTTCACCAGCGGCAACGGACAGGTGGCCTACGCCAACAACTACCAGGTCACCAGCGTGCTCGACGCACGCGCGATCTACCGCCAGGGCCACGGCGACGCTTACGGCCATTACCTGACCGCGATCAAGAAGCTCTATACCTTGTTGCGGCATCCGGTGTTCGAGTGGGTCATCTCCACCGAGTCAGTGCTCGTCGGAGGTCAGCCGGTGCAGGTGGGCTTCCAGTATGAGCGCGCCTTCGCCAAGGCCGCCGCGGCTCGAGCGCGCACCGGCGCGGCCATCACCTCGTTGACTTTCCGCCAGATGTTCGATGCCGATCCCACCATGCAGGACGGCTATCCCGACCGGGCGGACGGCGACCGCGCCTGGGGCGTGTCCCAGTGGGCGCGGCGCACCGGGCAGGGGGCCTACTTCGACTGGGTGACGGCCAACGCTTTGCTTGATGACGAAGACGATAACCCGGCCCATCAGAACACCATCCGCAAGATCGATCGTCGCACCGTGCTCGAAATCCGCGAGATTGCCGCGGCGTTCCAGGAAATCCAGTCAACGATGAACAAGGCCAACCAGGGGCTCAACCCGCTGGGGCTGGCGGCCAACGTTGTTCCCTTCGGGCTCAATCCCGCCGAGATTGAGGCAGGCAAGACGCACTTCGAGCAAATCTTCGAGCGCGCCGTGGGCGCGCTGGGCAACGCGGTGACGGCCTTCGATTATGCCAATGACAATACCCGGCGACTGCGCAGCCAACAGGATACCGTCGAGAAGTTCCAGGATCTGGTCGATGAACGCGAGCGCGACTTCAATGGGCGGCTGATCGAGATATTTGGTCGGCCCTATCCCCAGGACGTAGGTCTGACCGGCGCCTACCCGCCCGGTTACAACGGCCCCGACATCCTCCATTTCGACTACGTCGAACCATCCAACCTGCTGGGGGCACAGTCCGCCGGCGCCGTGACGATTACCGCCGACCTGTTAGACGTGGCGGTTGATCCTAATTCCGGCCAACTGGTAGAGACGCCGCGGACCGTGCCGTACTCCGTGTCGATTGACGGATTGGGCATGGTCCGGCCGGTGGGATGGACCTCCCGGCCGGAAATGGGCGAAATTCAGTTGGCGCGGTCCGAAGTGCTTCAGTCGTTGGGACGCTACCTGCAGGCCCTTGAAGCCTACGAGGCGCGGCTCGACACCATCGACACGCAGGTGTTTCTCCTGGAAGCACGAAAAGGCGTCAACACAAACATCCTGACGCTCATGAATGCCAACCTGGTCGAAGAACAGTCCTTGAATGATGCGATCGCTTCCGCTCGCGAGGACCAGCTCGAAGCGCGTCAGCAAGCTGCGACACTCCAACGATTTACGCACGCCGCAGTAGAGGCCCTCCCGAAAGTCGGCGGCCCGTTGGCCTTTGACATCTTCTCGCCGGTCCGCGGCGCATTAATCCTCGGCGAATTGATCGCCGGGGAGTTCTATGCTTCCGACGCGATCGATGCCGACGTCGAGGAGCTTCGCCTGCGGCAGGATCTCGCCACCTTGGCGGCGGAACAGCAGATCACGATCACCGGTTGGGAGCAGGCGTACGCCATTCAACAGGAAATCGCTGCGATCACGCAACTGATCCGAGGTTTGCCTGGTATGCGCCTGGAGTTGTACACCCTGGCCGAATCCATGAACCAGGCGACCGGTCGATACCTGTCGGCGGTCGGTCGCGGGCTGCGACTCCTCGAGCAGCGTCAGGCCTTCCGCCAGCGAACGGCGCGCGACATCGCGCAATACCGCTACCGCGACATGGCCTTTCGCGTGTTCCGCAACGATGCCCTTCAGAAATACCGTGCCCAATTCGATCTCGCGGCCATGTACGCCTACCTCGCCGCCCGCGCCTACGACTACGAAACCAACCTGCTCGGCAGCGATTCTCAGGCCGGTCGCAACTTCCTCACCGACGTGGTGAAGGAACGCGTGCTCGGCGTGGTCAGCGGCGGCACGCCCATGGTGGGCAACGGTCTCGCCGGACGCCTGGCCGAGTTGGCCGCAAACTGGGCGGCGCTCAAGCCGCAACTGGGCTTCAACTCGCTCAACGAAATCAACCGCACCTTCAGCCTCCGATGGGAAATGTTCCGCAAGCCCAATTCCGTCGCCTACGACGCCGAGTGGCGCAACATCCTCAGCGGCTACGTAGTGCCGGACCTCAACGCGCTTCAGGAATACCGGCAGTACTGCCAGCCGCTCCAGCCGGCGGTGCCGAACAATCCAGCCATCGTCATTCCGCTGGGCACCACGGTCCAATCCGGGCTCAACCTGTTCGGCTGGCCATCGACCGGCGATGCCACGCTCCCGTCAGACCGCTTCGCCATCAAGCTGCACTCGCATGCGGTCCGCTTCTCGCATTACCCCGGCTTCCCTCTGAACCAGCAGGCCAACGTGTACCTCGTTCCCGTGGGCGCCGACATCATGCGCACGCCCACCTGCCCCGAAGCTCCCACGCGCCAATGGCATCTGCTGGACCAGACGCTGCCGATTCCCTTCCCCATTGGCAACCAGGACCTCAACACCGTCGGCTGGATGCCGTGGGACGCGCTCGATGGCGGATCGGCCGCCATGGTGCGCCGCCGGCTCATTCCCACCGTCGCGGGCTGCGCCGCGGGCGATCCGCAATGCACCGACATCAGTTTCAAGCTCACCGGACGGTCGGTCTGGAACACGCGCTGGCTGCTCATCATTCCCGGCTCGGAACTGCTGGGCGCCAACCCGCAGCAGGGCGTGCAGGTGTTCATCCACGGCAACAGCCCGACGGGCACCGGCGTGCGCGACATTCAACTGCTGTTCAGCAGCTACGGCTACAGCGGCTGCATCTCGGTGGGACGGGATGACAACACGGATGCTAACGGGGAACTCGATGATGTCTCAGCCCGCTGATACTGCAGGCGAGGCTCGCTGATGACCTCCTTACGGCTCCACCAGCGCGGCCGGCTGCCGTGCGGCGGTTGGGCATCGTGGGTCGTTGCCGGGCTTGCGCTCCCATGGGCGACGGTACCGTGTGTGGCGCAGGACAAGAGCGGCGTATCGCCCACCACCATTTCTCGACCCTCCGGCCCCGGTTCGCTGGAGGGCCTGGGCGACGCGTTCCAGCCCGCGCTCAACACCGGCACCGCCCGCTACCAGTACGCATTCAAGCTGCCCGCGGGCATCGCCGGGCTGAACCCGGTTCTGTCGCTGCGCTACGACGGCGGGCTCGGCTTTGGACCGGCGGGCGTCGGATGGACCTTCGACCCGGGCAGCATCCGCCGGCAAACCGACAAGGGGCTGCCGCGCTACACCGACGGCGATCCATTGGCGCCACCCGACCGCTTCCTGGGCATCGACGGCGAGGAACTGGTGCCCCTGCAAAACGGCTACTTCCTGGCCAAGATCGAGTCGGCCTTCGTTCGCTATCGCCGCGTCGGGGACTCGTGGGAGGCGCACGCCAAAAACGGCACCAGACTCGAGTTCGGACTGACCGACGAAGGGAGATTGTCCGACCCCACCGGAGCCATGGTCTATCGCTGGTGCCTGCAACGCCAGACCGACACCAACGGCAACGTGGTCGAATACCAATACACCCGGCCGAATGCGGCGGATCGACAGGTCTACCTGAGCGGTATCCGCTTCGGCGCAGGTAGCCCACCGTGGGCGCACTTCTACGCCGTCCGGCTTTTCTATGAAGATCGACCCGACCCGCGCACCGATTACCGCAGCGGATTCCTGGTGCGGTCCACGCAGCGCCTTTCCCGCGTGGATGTGCTGCTCAACGACGCACTGATCCGCCGCTACGTCTTGGGCTATGCCGCGCACCCCCACTGGTCCCTCCTGACCACCATCACGCACCTCGGCGATGACGCCGCAACGGCACTGCCCACCACGACGTTCGCCTACGCCGTGTTTGATCCCGGTGATCCCGCCGTTCCCCTTTCCGCCGCCGGCCAGATCATCGCCGCCGTCAATGAGCCGGGAGCCGTGTTCGACAACCAACAGGTGGACCTCATCGACTTGAATGCCGACGGCCTGCCCGATCTGCTGTCCACCGGCACCGGCCACGCCGTGTACCTCAATCGCGGTGTGGAACTTTCCCAATCCGGCGAACCTCAGCTCCAATGGGATGGCCCGCTGGCCGTCTCGGCCCATGACATGCGTGCACTCAATCAGAATCTGGCCCAAAGCAACGTCCACCTCGCCGACATGACCGGCGACGGCGTTGCCGATCTGGTGGTGACCGAACCCGGATTGGTCGAGTATTTCGAGAATAATGGACAAAACGGCTGGGGCCCTGGCCGGCTCATGTCCACGCAGCAGTCGCCGCCGCCCGCTCCGTTCGGCTTGGACGGCGCACACGTCCGCACCGCCGATCTCAACTTCGACAAACGCATCGACGTCATCAGGAGCGACTTCGGCGCCTATTCCCTTTGGTACAACCTCGGCGACGAACTGTACAGCGATGAAGTCGTCGTCGATGGCGCGTTCTACCTTGGTCAATTCGTCGACTTCGCCGATCGCGGAGTTGACCTGGCGGATGTGAACGGCGACCGCCTGCTCGACATCGTCAGAATCACCGCCATCAGCGTGGTCTACTTTCCGAACATGGGCTTCGGCCGTTTCGATGCGCCGATTGAAATGGCCCTGCCCGATCGCGCGCTCGACGACTCGCCCAACGGCAATCTCTCGCGTGCCAAAATGATCGACGTCAACGGCGACGGTCTGGCCGACCTCGTCGTCGAACGCGCCGAGGGAAACCACCTGTGGTTCTGGCTCAACCTCGGCAATGACACCTTCGCGCCCTCGCGCGTGGTGACCGGCTTGCCCGCGGTTTCCGCAACCGCCGCCGTCCGCTGGGCCGACATCAACGGCAACGGCACCACCGATCTGGTGTACGGCGACTCGACGCAATTCACCTCGAAGATTCAGGCGGTGGACCTGGCCGTGCTCATCGCGGGAACGCCGCACCTCAACGCCCTGACCGCCATCGACAACGGCTTCGGCCGCCGCACGGCCATCGACTACCGCAGCTCCACGGATTACTTCCTGGATGCGCATCGCACGGGCCATCCCTGGTCGATCGCCGTGCCCTTTCCCGTGCAGGTGGTCGCGCGCACCGCCACCTCCATTGGACTCGATCTGGACGGCTACCCCGACGAGGGCGCGGCCGGAGACGTGTACCTGACCGAATTCGACTATCGCGATGGTTTCTACGACTCGCTGGAAAAGCAGTTTCGCGGCTTCGCCTTCGTCAAGAAAACCGAACACGGCGACGAGCGCTTCGGCGGCTCCCGCGCCCCCACGCTCGTCACCCGCATGGCCTTCCACACCGGCGCGCCTGACGGCATCGACAACGACGGAAACGGCCAGACCGACGAAGTCCATCCCTGGAACGGCCGGGAAGAGGAAGCCCTCAAGGGCGTCGAACTGTGGCACGAGCGAACGTCCCTTCCCGACGACCCCACCCGCGACGGCCAATTCGCCGCCGACGCCGTCGTATTCGATCGCGTGGTCAACTCGTGGACCCTGCGCAACTTGAGCGCGCCCTCCGGCGGTCCGCTCCCTGATGCACTCGGCGCCGGCTACACCACCGACGACGAATACCAACGGACCGTCCGCCACGCCGTGCTCACGCGCGTCGAAACCACGGTCGCGGAACGACAGTCCGATCCCGCGCTGCACAAAGCACTCGAACGCCGCGTCGACCTCGACACCCTGGGAAACACGTCATTTGAATGGAACCTCGGCGACCTGGCCGACGCCGCCGATGACCTCTACACCGAATTCGAATACGCCCGCAGCGAACCCGCCTGGATCATGGACCGCGTCAGTCGCACCGGGCAGCGCGACGGCGGACCCGCCGGCGCGTTCGTGTCCGAAAGCAGAAACTACTTCGACGGCCCGCCCTTCGTCGGCCTTTCCCT
The DNA here is from genome assembly GCA_964569425.1 of uncultured Phycisphaeraceae bacterium. GTDB lineage: Bacteria > Planctomycetota > Phycisphaerae > UBA1845 > UBA1845 > JACQXM01. The sequence goes on along the minus strand of CAZMVD010000079.1, from coordinate 1,084 downwards.
GGGCCAACTGGGCGCCGCAGGCAACCTGCACCGCAGCGAGGCGCTCATTGCCGGCGGACCCGTCCCCGAGTTGACCGAACGCTCCCACCTCCGCGGCGACCCGCGCAACCCCGGCGGCAAAGTCGACACGCTCCGCCAACAACTCAGCGCCTTCGGCAACCCCATCGTCATGCTCGATGGCAACGCGCTCCTCGCATCCGGCCAGCCCGATGGTCAGGGACACGAACGGCGAATCGAATACGACCCGCTCTTTCATCGCTTCCCCATCAGGGAGACCATCGTCGTCGGCGCTGGCCGCCCCAATCTGGAAGTATCCGCCGATTACCACTTCGGTTTCGGCACCCCGCTGAGCGTCTCCGATTTCAACGGCCACAGGACACACTACCGCTACGACCCCCTCGGACGGCTCCGCGATGAAATACTACCCGGCGATCCACACGACCAACCCACGCGGAGTTACGCTTACGATTGGAAAGCCCCGTTCAGCGCCATCACCACCACCGCCCACGCACGCCAAGGCGCTTCCCCACCCGTAGTCACCACCCAGTTCTTCGACGGGCTCGGCCGATCGTTGGGCAGGTTCGAGGCCGGCGGCCCCGTCGCCACCGATATCACGTTGTACAACCCCCGCGGCCAGGCGTGGCGCGTGTTCCAACCCTACTTCGGGCAACCAACCGCAGAAGGGGCGTGGTTGCCGCCCGCTCCCACCTGGCATGCAACGGACACCACCTATGACGCGATCGGCCGCTCTGTCGAAACGATCTCGCCCCCCGACAACTCGGCCATCCGCGCGCAGCGTTCAATGCAGTACCTCCCGCTGACGACGATCGAGTTCGACGGCGAGGACAACGATGCGACAAGCCCGCACGCCAACACCCCCCGCACGCTCATCTACGACGGCCTGAACCGCCTCATCGAGGTGCGCGAAGTCGAAACCCTCTCCCAGGCCGACTCCGGTGAGTTCGTCACCAGATACCGATATGCCCTGCCCGACCTGCCCGCCGAAATCGAGGACGCCAACGGCAACATCAAGTACATGCGATACGACGGACTCGGCCGCCGCATCTTCATGAACGACTGCAAC
>CAZMVD010000078.1:0-18685 GCA_964569425.1 uncultured Phycisphaeraceae bacterium | reverse complement strand
CAAGTTGTGGACGCCCAGAGACTTACGTTTCTTGGTTTTCTTTTTGGCAGGATCGGTTTGCACGCATGAAGCTCACGGAGATTCGCAACGTCGCCATCATCGCCCACGTCGATCACGGCAAAACGACGCTGGTGGACCAGCTCCTGCGCCAGTCGGGCCAGTTCCGCGAGGGCCAGCTCAAGGGTGATTGCATTCTCGATTCGAACGATCTCGAGCGGGAGCGCGGGATCACCATTCTGGCCAAGAACATTGCGATCACCTACCAGGGGACAAAAATCAATGTGATCGATACGCCCGGCCACGCGGATTTCGGCGGCGAGGTGGAGCGGGTGCTCAAAATGGCCGACGGCTGCCTGCTGCTGGTGGACGCCTTCGAGGGGCCCATGCCGCAGACGCGCTTCGTGCTGCGCAAGGCGTTCGAGTACGGCCTGCGGCCGGTGGTGGTCATCAACAAGATCGACCGGCCCGACGCCCGCCCCGACGACGTGCTCGACGAAGTGCTCGACCTGTTCATCGAGCTGGGCGCCGACGACGCGGCGCTGGAGTTTCCCACGGTTTACGCCTCGGCCACCCTGGGCTACGCCACCACCGATCCGCAGCACCGCACCGACAACATCTTCGTCCTGTTCGACACCATCATGAAGCACGTGCCCGCGCCGCAGGTGGATATTGCGGCGCCGGTGCAGATGCTCATCACCACGCTGGACTACAGCGACTACGTGGGACGCATCGGCATCGGGCGCGTGTTCGCGGGCACCCTGCACGCCGGGCAAACGGTTACGGTCATCCACCGCGACGGCACGCAAAGGACCGAGCAGATCGGCGAATTGCAAGTTTTCGACGGGCTCGGTCGGCTCAAGGTGGACAGCGTGACCGCCGGCGACGTGTGCGCGGTCATCGGGCTGGAGTCCGTGGACATCGGCAACACCATCGCCGACCCCGCCCACCCCATGCCGCTGCCGCTTATCCGCATCGACGAGCCGACGCTGCACATGACCTTTCGCATCAACGACTCGCCCTTCGTCGGGCGCAGCGGCAAGTACGTCACCAGCCGCCACCTCCGCGACCGGTTGGAAAAAGAATTGCAGAAAAACGTCGCGCTGCGCGTCGAACCCGGCCCCACGCCGGAGGAGTTCCACGTGTCCGGCCGCGGCATGTTGCACCTTTCCGTGCTTATCGAAAACATGCGCCGCGAGGGCTACGAACTGGCCGTGGGCAAGCCCAAGGTCATCTACCGCGAACTGGACGGCAAGAAAACCGAACCGATCGAATTGTGTGTGATTGACGTGCCCACCCAGCACGTCGGCGCGGTGATGGAGCTGATGGGCGGGCGGCGGGGCATCTGCACGACCATGGAGACCCGCTCGGAGACCACGCATCTGGAATTCACGGTGCCCTCGCGCGGGCTCATCGGCCTGCGCAACCGCATGCTCACCGCCACCAACGGCACCGCGATCATCCACCACAACTTCTACGAGTATGAGTTTCTGCGCGGGGCCATCCCCGGTCGGGCCAACGGCGTGCTGGTCGCCAACGAGCCGGGCCAGGTGACGGCCTACGCGCTGGAAGGGCTGAGCGATCGCGGCACGTTCTTCGTCAAGCCGGCCGAGGCGGTGTATGCCGGGCAAATCGTCGGCGAGCACGTGCGCGACAACGATCTGGACGTGAACGTCTGCCGGGCGAAGAAGATGACCAACATGCGTGCCGCCTCCGCGGACAAGACCGTAGTCCTCAAGCCGCCGCGCGAGCTGACCATGGAAATCGCCCTCGAATTCATCGAAGACGACGAACTCCTGGAGGTCACGCCCGACGCCATCCGCCTGCGCAAGCGGCTGCTCAGCGAGAACGAACGCAAGCGGGCGATGCGCGGCAGCCGGACCTGAGGCGCCTGGCGCCCCACGGCGTTTACGCCCTCCGCCCCCGGCTTTCGAGGGGCGACCGGCGGGCGCCGCGAAGATTTTCCAAAGATTTTACTTGGCAAACACCCGAAAATGAAAAACAATGGATGAAGAAAGATCGGTCGGCGCGCACGGCACGCCGGCTGACCAGACGCTGCGGCGCGGAGAATCTCAACCATGAGCGAAAAAGTGGGGACGTTCCCGGAACTGTCGGCCACCATCACCACCGATCGAGGCGACATTCACTTGCGCCTGTGCCCGGACGAAGCGCCGCTGACGGTGGCCAATTTCGTCAACCTGACCCGGCGCGGCTTTTATGACGGAGTGACGTTTCATCGCGTGATTCCGGACTTCATGGTTCAGACGGGCGATCCCACGGGCACCGGGCGCGGCGGGCCGGGCTACCAGTTCAAGAACGAGTGCACGCGCAAATTGCGGCACAAAGGGCCGGGCGTACTCTCCATGGCCAACGCCGGACCCAACACCAACGGCAGCCAGTTCTTCATCACCCATGTGGAAACCTCCTGGCTGGACGACAAGCACACCATCTTCGGTCAGGTGGTCGCGGGTCAGGATGTCGTCAACGCGGTGCACCAGGGCGACACGATCCGCAAGATCACCATCGAGGGCGACGCCGCCCCGCTGCTCGCCGCGCACGACAAGCAGATCGAAAAGTGGAACAAGACGCTTGACGAACAGGCGAAGTCGGCGGTGCGCGCCTAGCCCCGTCCTTCCGGGAGTCATGCCTTGGGCCCCAGTGCGCTTTCCGGTCGCCGGGTCGAACAACCTTCAAGGTCAGTCTTGTTCACGTCTCTCGCAAATCCCGATCGGACGGCCTGCCGACAGCGTAGCATACCACGCACACGTACTGCCCCTGCGCGAATCGTGGCTGGTGTGGTCGTCCTGGGTCTGCTTGGCGCGGCCTGTTTGACTGCCTGCAACCCATCCCAGGGCGCGGGTAAGAGCCGCACCGTAGGCAAGCAGGTCATCGTCATCGGTTTCGACGGTATGGACCCGCGACTTTGCACCCGGCTGATGGATGAGGGATCGCTGCCCACCTTGGCGAAAATGCGCGCCGCCGGCGGATTCGCCCCCCTGGGCACCAGTATCCCCCCGCAAAGCCCCGTCGCCTGGGCGAGCTTCATCACCGGCGCCGACCCCGGCGTGCACGGCATTTTCGACTTCATTCACCGCGACCCCACCAAGCAATGCGCCCCCTACTACTCGGCCGCGGAGACGGTCCAGGGCGACGGCGGGTGGCAAATCGGCGACTACCGCGTGCCCCTGACCTTCTGGCCCTTCGAGCACAACCCCACGCAGACCCTGTTGCGGCGCTACGGCACGCCCTTCTGGGACTACCTGGACGAAGCGGGCATCAAAGTGCGCCTCTATGACATCCCGGCCAATTACCCGCCCAGCCCCTCGCACCATGGGCACATGTGCTGCCTGAGCGGCATGGGTGTGCCCGACCTGCTCGGCGGATACGGCACCTATCAGTTCTTCTCGGAAGACACACAACGCTCCATCGAGGAAGACGGCGGGCAGCGCGAGCCGATTCGCTTTACCAATCATGAGGCCCAGGCCACGCTGCTGGGCCCGCAGCACACCTATCTTTCCAAGCCGGTGTACAGCCGCGCGGCGTTCACGGTGTATCGCCACGCTGTCGAGCCGTGGGCGCGGATCGAATTACAGGGGCAGACCATCGTGCTCAAAGAGGGCGAATGGTCCGACTGGGTGAAAGTGGATTACACGCTGGAAATGCCGCCGTTCCTGCCCGCGGCGCGCGCCAACGGCATCTGCCGCTTTTATTTGCAGGCGGCGCATCCGACGTTTCGGCTGTATGTGACGCCGATCAACATCGACCCTTCCGACCCGGCCGGGCAGAAAGTCTCCGAGCCGCCCGATTTCGTCACCCGCATTTCCGAGAAGCTGGGGCTGTTCTACACCGCCGGCTTTCAGGAGGACCACAAGGCGCTGCGCAACCGCGTGTTCAACGACGCGGAGTATCACCGCCAGGTGAACATCGTCCTCGACGAGCGCCTCAACCTGCTGGAGTACGCGCGGGAGCATTACACCGACGGGCTGCTGTTCTTCTACTTTTCCAGCACCGACCTCCAGGCGCACATGTATTGGTGGGATTCCGATGAACCCCACCCCGTCCGCACCCCCGAGGAAGCGCGGCGCTATCACGGGATCATCGAGGAACTCTATCGCTCCATGGACCGTGTGGTGGGACAAATCGTCGACGAATACGGCGAACAGGCCACCATCCTGGTTATGTCCGACCATGGCTTCTGCAATTTCCGCCGCCAGTTCAACCTCAACACCTGGCTGCGCGACGAAGGCTACCTCAACCCGCCCAATTGCCGTTCGCTGCTCAAGCCCGACCGGCAGCCCATGGTCGACTGGTCGAAGACCCGCGCCTACGGCCTGGGGCTCAACGGCTTGTACGTCAACCTCCAGGGCCGGGAGCGCGACGGCGTCGTTCACCCCAAGGACCACGATGCGCTACTCGAAGAATTGTCGGCCAAGCTGCTGGCGGTGCGCGATCCGGAAAACGGCGCCTCGGTCATCAAGGAAGTCTATCGGGCCGACAAGGTATATTCCGGCCCGCGGGTGGTGGATGCGCCGGACCTGATCGTCGGCTACTATCGCGGCTACCGCGCATCGTGGGCCACGACGATGGGCGACATGACCGACGCGGTGGTCGATAACAACGACGCGGCGTGGAGCGCGGACCATTGCATCGCTGCCAGCGAAGTGCCCGGTGTGATTTTCAGCAACCGGCCGCTGGTGCAGCGCGAAATGTCGTTGATCGACATGGCGCCGACCATCCTGGCGGAGTTCGGCATCGTCAAACCGGCCACTATGAAGGGACGGAGCATCCTGGCGAAATGAAGATAACCGAAAAGAAGGCGTGAGGTGTGTGGCGAGAGGCGAGAGTCAAGGCCGGGCAACAATCCGAAAACGGCGCGAGCGTCGAGTTTGGAGCCGCGATGACGACAGAATCGGTTTACAAGATGATGGAGAGCAACAGACGTGGCCAAGATCAAGATCGACGATCCGTTGTATGACCGGATGAAGAAAGTCGCGCAACTGGCCGGGTACTCGTCTGCCGACGAGTTCATCATCCACGTGCTGGAGCGCGAGCTGGCCGAGCTGGAGTCCGGCGGCACGTCCGACGACCAGGTCATCGACCGGCTGAAAGGACTGGGATACCTGGAGTAATGGCGAATGCAGAATAGCGAATAGCGAATGAAAGCTCGAATCGAGCCCTCGGGAGGTGTTTGGGGCGCGCTGACGTGCCGATCAACGATCGCCGCCGACGCCCCGCCTTTGCTTCGTGCCAATTGCTCTTCATTCGCTATTCGCTATTCCCCATTCTGAATTCACTCGCATGGATAGTTTTAACAATCTACTCATCTCTCTCGGCTCCGCCGTCCGCTGGCTGGGGGCGGCGCTGTGGGAGTGGCTCGGCGCGGCGGCGCGGCTGGTCGACGCCGTGCTGAACCCGGTGCTCTCGCCGCTGCTGGCGGTGCTCAACCCGGTGTGCCGCGTGATCGGCGACGGTGTGTATGCCGCGCTGGGGCTGATGCCGGTGTGGGCGGGGCTGACGATCGCCTCGGTGCTGCTCGGGCTGGTCATGCTCATCGCCTTTCGCCACACCTCCCATCAGGCGGGCATTGCGCGCGCCAAGGACGCCATCAAGGCCAATCTGCTGGCGCTCAAGCTGTACAAGGACGACTTGCGTGTCACCTTTCTGGCACAATGGCGGCTGGTCAAGGCGGTGGGGCGCCTTCAGGGGCACATGCTCAAGCCCATCGCCATCCTGGCGCTGCCCATGCTGCTGGTCATCGCCCAGATGGGCGTACGCTACCAATGGCGGCCGCTGCACGAAGGTGAGCAGACCTTGATCCGCGTGCGCGCCGCCGACGGGCAATCTCCCGCTGATATTGCGCTCGAGCCTACCGACGGACTGGCGATCGAGGTCGGCCCGGTGCCCGGCGGCGGCGAGGCCGTCTGGCGCGTCCGCGCCGGCAAACCGGGCGTGCACACCCTCCGATTCCGCGCCGGTGAGCACCACGTGGACAAACAACTGGTGGTGGGCGACAGCTTCACCCGCGTGAGCGCCGAGCGCGTGGCAGCGCGTTGGACCGGTCAGTTGCTCCACCCCGTCGAGCCGCGCATCCCGCGCGACGCGGGCATCGACTCGATCGTCATCGCTTACCCCGGCCGGCCGTCGTGGTTCTCCGGCGCCGACTGGTGGCTGCTGACCTTCTTCGTCATCTCCATGGCCGCCGCGCTGGTATGGGCGCCGGTGTTCAAAGTGCGCTTCTGAAGTTTGCCTGATGAGGGCGCGGCGGTGTCAGCGCCCCGTCTGCGCGAACTGTTCGAACCGGATCAGATCGGAGGCGTGTACCGAGGGCTTGGTCTCTTCGACCTCCGCGAGAACGTCCAGCATGGCGATCGGCCGCGGCTCCGCACCCGCCACCGCCTCCAGGAACGGCCGCTGCGCCGCCTGGAGCGCAATCGCCTTGATATCCGCCCCGCTGTACCCCTCCAGCTTGTCGCACAGCACGCCGAAGTCCACGTCGGGCCCCAAGGGACGCTTAGCCAGGTAGATCTCCAGCAGCTTGAACCGCGCCGGCGCGTCGGGCAGGGGAACGTAGATTTTGGCGTCCATGCGCCCGGGGCGGAGCATCGCCTCGTCGAGCAGCCATGGCTTGTTGGTCGCCCCGACGAACAGCAGCGCCCGATCGCCCTTGCGGTCGAACCCCTCCAGTTCCTGGAGAATCTGCGGCACCACCCGCTGCATCACCGTGGAGCTGTCGCTCTTGCGCCGCGGCACCAGCGCCTCGACCTCGTCGAGAAAAATCACCGACGTGGACTCGGCCTTGGCCGCCTCGAACAGCTTGCGGATGTTCTGCTCCGCCTCCCCCACCCACTTGCTCATGATCTGCGCCGGGCTGACCACGAAAAAGGCCGCGTCGATCTCGTGCGCGATGGCCTTGGCGATCATGGTCTTGCCCGTGCCCGGCGGGCCGTAGAGCAGCACCCCGCCGCCGGTGCCGATGCCGTACTTCGCCGCGAGTTCCGCGTGGGCGAAGGGGTAGATCATCTTGAGGCGGATTTCGGTCTTCACGTCCTCCAGCCCGGCGATGTCGTCGAAGCCGATGGTCGGCTTGTCGCGAACGATCCAATCGGAAGCGTCCGAGTCCTCATCCTCTTTCACGCCCTGCCGCCCGCCCGCCCCTCCTCCCCCTTCGCGCCCTCGCGCCTTCGTGCCGCCGTGCCTTCCCCCTTGTTGCAGCCGGTCGCATTCCCGCGCCAGCGCAACCAGCTCCGCCGCCAGTTCCTCGCGCCGCCGCCGCACTTCGTCCCCCGCCGATTTCTCCGCCAGTTCGATCATGCACTCGGCCGCATCGACGAGGTAGCTCTTGGCCGTCAAGTAGTCGCCCTCCTGATAGGCGGCGACTCCCTTGGCCTTCAGACGCTCAAACGTACCAAACGAAACGGCCATCGTACTCCTCCCCCCTCACCAAGGGGGGACACAGGGGGGTTCTTGGTTGTCGATACCCGCGCGGTTTACGTTTGCCTACCCGACCTCTCCACAACCCACTGCTTGACAATGGAGGTACGTTCCCGGATCCAGCGGTCGCAAAGCGGCATTTTTCTTACGGCGGGGTCCACCAGGATCTCTGGGGCTCATTCTTCGACGTTCGAATCCTCGGCCTTCTTCGCGGTGATAGGCAAATACTCCCCGTCCTTCAGTTCCTTTACGGTGACTCCCTCCGGCGCACTGAACGCAAAGCGATCGCGATCGAAGGGGATGTCGAATTGCAGGTTGCGAACGAGGTAGGTACGTATGGACTCCCCGGCGGCGTTGCGGCACACCTCGTGAACCTGTATGCCGTCCATCTGAAAACTCGTGACCAAACCGCCGTCGCAGTCCGAGCCGGTTTTCTTCGGCGCCCACTCCAGGTCGAAGGTTCGTCCGAACTCCGTCCGTCTTTCCGAAACGCCGCGAAGCGCAAACGACTTGCGCAGCCCCGCCATGAGGCGACGTGGATCTTTGCCACCTCCGCCCTTTCTCTTGCCCGCGGTGCTCGAGCCCTGCAAATGCACGAAATAATCCTCGCCGTCGTCGATTTCGAACTGCCGCTGCTCAGCGACGTCCTTGAACTCCTGCTCACCGGTCTTGATCACATCGCGGACGATCTGCTCCCGGCGCCACAGTACCTTGTCGTCGACCTTGAGTTCCATGAACCCTCCGCCTCCGACCCGGACCATATCTGAATCACCCAGTCGTTCGGTCGTAATGATGTCGCCCCGAATACTCTTGCGAATCGACCAGTAGTTCTGAATCGCCTGTTCCAATTGCGCGGCCCGCGCCTCAGCCGCCGCCACCGCGTCCCCGGCGCCCTCTTCCGTTTGCAACATCAAGGGTGCCACGACCCACATGACACATAGGTACATGCTCATTCCTGTTGCTCCTCCCAGCGAAACCGGTCTTGCTTTCTTGTGCCCTTCCGGCCAATTGGACGTCAGGGCTGCTTTTTCATCTCCACATACCGCCACTGACCGCACCCGTCCCTGGCGGGCGCTGCGTTCCACCGCGCCACGCCCGTGAACGTACGACCCTCGGTGCGTTCCTCCTTGGCGCTTATCCGCTTGGTCACGCCCGGGGGAACAAACAGCCCGTTCGGCTGTGTCCACCAGCGGCCGGTGGGCTGCCGCACCTCCGCCGACAGGGCCACGTAGAGCGGCACGTCGCCGGTGTTGGTCACTTCCAGCCGGACCTCGTCGTGCGCCCGACCGAACCACCGTCCGTGCCGGTGCTGCGCCGAAGCCACCTGCACCGCGTCGTTGCGGCAATCACCTTCCGGTGCGGAAGCCGTGACCGCGGCACCGTCCGCTGCGGACGGAGGCGCGTCCGTCACGGTAAACACCTTGTGGCGGCACACGCAACCCGAAGCCAACCACAACGCCAACACGCCGCCGCACCGCATCGTCCAGACCATCATGAGGATTCTCCATCTATCCGTTCTGACGTTTCCTCTCACGAACCACCCACCTGAGCGAACCGCGCCCGCGGGGTGTTATAGAGGCTACCGCCCCAAACTCCATGCGACCTCAGGGAACCCGTCGAAGTCGAATCGAGCGATCGCCGATGACGGCAATCATGCCGTCAGTGAGTTCCGCTCTGATGGCCGGCAGCACGTGCCTCAAAACGACCGCCTGGCTTTCCGGACGCCCGTCCGGAAGCCGCAACAGGATAATCGAAGTTGCCAAAGAGCGCCGCGCCCACAGTAAAGTTCCAAAATCGGTGTCCTGGGTCACGACAATTCGCTTCTCTTGCTCGGCGAATTGAAGGATGTCGGCGTCCAGCGAAGCCAGCAACCCAACATCCCTCACATGAACGACATCGTATCCGGCTTCGCCCAGGTTCCGGCCCACGCGCCAGGAGATCGATTCATCAATCAACAGCCTCATCTCAGGAGCCGGTCGGCGCCAAAGGGATCACGCGGTCTTCCGTCAGACTGGCCGCATAGCGGAGTGACTCCATCACATCCTCCGCCTCCAACTCGGGGTAGGCCTCGAGAATCTCCGTCGTGGACATGCCGCTGGCCACGCAACGAACCACCGTCGCCACCGGAATGCGCAGACCGCGAATACACGCCTGCCCCCCCATCTGGTCCGGGTTGAATGTAATTCGGTCCGAGTGGTGCATCATCATTCACTCCATTAAGGCAGCCGCCATGATGAGGGACTGACCTGGTTTGCACGCCGAATCCAAATGAATCCGCCTGCCTCTTCTTGGCTTGCGTCCCGCGCGGCCAACCGGAAGGACCCTCCGCGCTTGTTTCCTGCCCGCAGCCGCAAGTTGACTGAGACGCAGCAACATGACAGGAGTCGCAACCGATGGTTCTTACCCCCGCTCCTCGTACGCTTCGTCATTCGCCTGATCCCAGCATTCTCCGTACGCCGTGCGCACCACCGGGTCCAGCCGATCAGCGAACGACTCCGCCAGCCCGTGCCGTCGGATCAGCTCCACCACGTCGCCCCAGTCCTTGAAACGCCAGGTGACCAGCTTCAATTCGATCAATCGCGCGAGCGAAACCGTCCGCAGGTCCGCGTGCAGCTCGGCCTCCTGCGGATCGGGGAAGCGCACTGACCGATTGCGCCCGGTGTGCCCCGCCAGTTGGCCGGCGATCAAAATGTCGACAGTCACCTCGGTCGTCGGATCGACGAAGCGCCGTGCCAATTGGGGTAAAGAGCGATAAACCTCTCCGACATATCGCTCCCGGAAACGCTCGAACCCCTCGGCCGTCAGGACCACATCGACATCCACCGTCTGCCGCGGATAGTCATGCGCGTTGAGCGCCAGGCCGCCGACGACGAGGTGATCAATATCCGCTTCGATCAATCGTTGTTGAAGGGCGCGGAGCGTCTCCCAGACCGGTCCCGATTTCTCAAAGAACATACCGGCCTCCGTGATCCAATGAAGCGAAGATCGTGCTACCATGATAGCTACCGACACAACTCAATGGCTGCGACAATGACCAGAACAGCCGTCATTGCCCCAATCGCCATGGTGCACCAAAAAAGCCGTGTGTTCAGGCGATGTACTTTCTCGGACGATTCCTCCATCGCCCTTCGCAATCGTAGAGTTGCTTCAACGACCGCTCCCTGGCCGCGTAAACCCGCTTGCGCTTTATCCACGAGTTCTTCATCACTCTTGTCAGAAAAAGAGCTCACTTCTGCTTCTCCCCCTGCTGCTTGAGGGCGTTCAGCTCCGCACGCAACCCGGCCAGTTGGTCCAGCTCCTTCTGGTGCGCCGCGTTTTCCTCTGCCTCGATCAGCCGGTCGATCTCCTCGTCCGACACCGCCTCGCCGGTCGCGGCCATGTCGGCCTCCTGCGAGGCCATGTCTTCCACGGCGTCGAGAAAGAGATTCATGCGCTCTTCCATCGTCTGCGCCTGGACCATGGCCTTCTCCCAGTCGGCCTGGGTCTTGATGAGATCGGTTTCGCCGAACATCCGCCCGATCTGCGAGGCCATCAGCCCCATGCTCTGCGAGAAATCAACCACCGCCTCGGCCTGCCGGGTGATAAGCAGCGCGTTCTTCACCGCCAGCAACTGGCGTTCCAGCATTTTGCGGATGGTGGCCGTCTTCTTCAGCGAGTTGCGGATGAACGCATATTGCGACTGGTCGCCGATGCGCTTGGCGTGCTGCGCGTTGCGCACGAAGTCATCCTGAAACTTGCCCTGCTCGCGAATGGCCTTCTCGATGCGGCGAATCCCCTGGCGGATCTTGATGTCGCGCTCGATGCGCCGCTCTTCCGACGATTTGAACAAAGCCATGGGGAGGCTCCGAAACCTGATCCTATGCCCGGCCGGTCAGCACCCTATCGAAGCGCCTACGCCGCGGAGGCCATTGCCGATTGTCAATTGCCGATTGCCGATTGGCAAACGGGAACGGTGAATCACATGGTCCACGGCGCCGACTTGCGCGCGTCCGCGCGGGCTTGAGTCTGCGGCTCGCCATTCTCCATTCATTCGTAGTATTCCCGCCCCGGAATCAACGCCCACAGCACCAGGTATATCAGAAAGCCCGGAAACGCGACGCTGATCAACGACAGCAACACGTACGCCACGCGCACGGCCGTGGGGTCGATCCCGAAGTACTCGCCCAGTCCGCCGCACACGCCCGCGATCATGCGGTCATGTACACTCCGTCGCAATGGTCGTGAGTAACCGCTCACCGAATCACCCTCTTGCCTCACGCCTCACACCTCGCTCGTCCTGTCACCTCGTGCCACCTTGGCTCCGTGCCTTACTTTCCCATTCGCTATTCTCGATTCGCCATTCTTCATTCTCGAGCCGCCTGGCGCTCGCGGACGCTGCGGTCGGCTTCGTCGAATGCTTCGCCGGGGTCGGTGAGCGCGCCCATGTCCATCTTCTCCCACACGTTCAGCACCGATTGCCCGGCATCGCCCAGGCCGGCGGATCCTTCATCCGCCGCGGCGCCGACCGACAGCAGTTCGTCGAGGCGTTCCTGGTACACTTCGGCGCGGACGGAATCGGACTCAATGAGCTTAGTGAGCTTGAGCAGATCCGCCTGGTTGATCAACCCCAGCTTGCCCGAGGCCCCTGCGCGGTCGGCGCTCTCGCGGAGCATGCGCAGGCGGGAAACGGTCATCATCTCCTTGCTGCGAATGTTGAGCTGCCGCGCCAGCATCAGTTGTTCCGTGGTGCGCAGCTCAAACTCTTGGGCCATCGCCCGGCGAACCTCCGGCGTTTTCTCCTTGGCCCCACGCTCAAAAAGCTGGTGCTTGTCGGTCGCGAGCTTGTTAATGCGGTTCAGAAGTTGGGTGCGGTCCTTTTCCAGCAGCAATTCCTGCCGGCGCAGCTCGGCGCGGGTCATCTGCGCCAGCGACTTCTTGCGTTTGATCAACCAGTCGAGCAGGGTCATGCAGAGTCAACTTCTCGCGCTACCAACTCCCGGCGAAACGAGCCGCGGGCTTCAGCCCGCGCGGACGTCCCGGATTCGGTTCTTGGGATAGGCTCTACGTCGCTTCCGGCCCTTCCCGGTCCTTCCGCGATTCCCGCGGCGGCGCGGGCGGCTCCTCCACCGGCTGATACGCGGAACGCGACTTCGGCGGCGTCGCTTCGCGCGTCGGTGCGCTTTCCGGCGGCGCCGCGGCCTTGGCCGGCTCCTGCCTGACCGGCGGCGCGTCGGCCTCTTCAAACTCCCGCAGGATAGCCGCTTCGTCGGCACTGACCAATGACTGCTCCATGCCCATTTCCAGCGTGCCGACCAAGTCGCTGTCGGACTTGAGCGTTTCGAGCATTTCCTCCGCCTCCACCGCGTGCTGCGTCAGCGTTTCTGTGTCCGGCAGTTCGGCCAGCTTGCCCTGCTGAATCAGCGTGAGGTTGTGGATGTCCGTGCTGATGATGTTGATCTGCTGGTTGAGCATCGCCGCGGTGGTGTTCTGCCGGGCAATGTCCTTGCGCAACTGGGCGAGCTGCGCGGCCAGCCGGCGGCGCGGCACGGCCGAGGTCGCCGCCTTGCCCTGCGCCAGCAGCTCTGCCTCTTTCTGCTCCAGCCGGGCGATGTCTTCGTACATGCGATCGCGCCGCTGCGCGAGCAGCGCGCGGCGTTCGGCCAGCGCGTTGATCTGTTGTGCCGCGTCGCCGTCTCCGGAGAACAGCCGACGGATTCGCTCGATGACGTTCATGCCCTTCTTCTCCTGCCGCGCCGTGGGCGCTCCGCGAAACAGCACGAATTCTCCCTCGCGGCGCACCAGCTTCAACTCCGGATCGTGCGCCGCGATGCCCTCGAACCCCTGGCGCACCAGTTCCTCGGACAGGTTGGCGCGACGCGCCAACGAGGACGCCGACAGGCCGCCGGTGAGCAGATCCGACGTGTGCTCGTCGATCAGGCGCCGAATGCGCTCCGCCTTCTGCTTCGGTCCTTCGGGATCGAATATTCGCAGCACGCGCGGATCGACGTTCTCCCCCGCGGGCGTGACCCGCCAGCCGCCGTGGCCGTCGGGCTCGATGAGCACCACCGTGGCGTTTTTCATCGACAGCCGCGCCCCCCGGGCTTCGTCGGTGAAGCCGGTGGGGCTGCATACGCCGATCAGGTGCGGCACGCGGGCCTCGCCGGCCAGCTGGCGAACGTGGTCGGTCAATTCCCCCAGACCGATGGGCGGGGCGTCGTCGCCCGCGGCGTAGTGCCGCAGCGAGGACAGCACGGAGGCGACGGCCGCGCCGGTCTGCCGCTTCCAGAGCCAGAAGCGCTTCTCGAAGCCGTACAGCGCCACGCGGCGATTGGCGGGCAGCCCCTTCAATCGTTCGCGGTCGTATTGTCGTTGATCGGCCAGCAGCGCCCGCAGGCGATCTTCCTCGTCGAAGCGCGCGCTCTGCCACAGCGTGCCGCGGAAGTCCCGCCCCTTGGCCGACTCGAAGTTGGCCTCCACGCCGGCGAGGAAGTCGGTTTCCAGTTGGAGTGCCTTACCGGCGTTTGGTGCCATTAACGATCGCCGTACATACGGAAAGGTTGACCCGGAACATTGCGTGATGGTTTCCGAATTCGTTCGACCGGAACGGAACACTCCGCTCTCGTGGTCGCGGTGTCAAGGTCTCGTCACGCACTCCAGCGGTGCACCGCACTGGCTGCAATAGCGCGCCGCGCGATGTTCGACCCGGCGGCACTCCTCGCGCGGGCAGACGCGCCGCCCGGGCGCGGGGCCCACGCGGCGCGGGTATGCCGTGCGACCCGGAACCAGCGCGCCGAACAATGCCCGCCATATCGACGCCGCCACCCGAAACAGGAAGTAGACCGCTCCGAGCATCAGCGACGCGACGCCGAGCACCACGATCAACAGGAGAATGAGCGGATCGCCGTACATCGCCCCTCTCGGTTCACCAGGGCGCGGCCCGCGGTTACCCCGCGAGCACGCGCAGGTCCCTTCCACACAGAATGCAGAAACGGTCGTTGGCACTCACAAAGGCGCCGCACCCGCGGCACCGCGGCACCGAAGCGCTAAGCTGCTTTCCGCAATGAATACAATACTGATCGGCGCGCTCCACCGCACCGCGGCACACCGGACAACGCATGTCTCCGCCCACCGGAACCCAGGCCGGGGCGGTGTCGGGCTCCGCTGATCGCCCGCGCTCAGCCGCGCGGGCGAGCGCCTCCAGCACATCCCCGGCTTTGGGATAGCGACGATCCAGCCGGGCATAGCACCGCAGGAACACTTCGTCGATCCACTTCGGTACTTCGCGGCGCAGTGCGCTGGGCACTTCGCTGCCCTGGGGGCGCTCTCCGGTGAGCATTTCGAACAGCACGATGCCGCAGGAATAGAGATCGCTGCGGCCGTCGAGCTCGCGCCCCTCTTTCTGTTCGGGCGACATGTAGGCGATGGTGCCCGAGACGCTGCGCCCTTCTTCGGTGAGCAGGCTGCCGCTTTGCATCATCGACTGCACGGTGGTGCCGCCGGCGTGACCCAGACCGAAATCGGTGACCTTGACTGCGGATTCCGCGATGGACGCCAGCGATTCCAGGGGATGATTCAACAGGATGTTTGCGGGCTTGATATCGCGGTGCACCAGTCCGCCCGCGTGCGCGGCCGACAGCGCCTGCAACATGCCGCGGAAAACGGCCAAGGCCGCGTGGACGGGAAAGGTGTTCTTGTAATGATCGATCACGGCGCGCAGCGACGGCCCGTCGACCAGTTCCATGATGAAATAGGGCGGGTCGGCAAAGGGGTCGAGGTCGATGGCGCGAACGATGTTGGGGTGCTTGAGCCCGTGGACGACTACGCCTTCGCGCTGGAGGTTGCGGACGTATTGCGGGTCGGTGGGCACCTTGATGGCCACCTTTTCGGCGAAGATGTGGTGGCGCGCGCGCCACACCTCGCCGAAGCTGCCGGCGCCGATGCGTGCTTCCAGCAGGTAGTTGCTGATCCGATCACCCTCGCGCAGCGTCGGCATCTTATTCGTCCTTCCTGCGGCGCGCCGATGTGGGTCAGCGCTGCCCTTCCGCCCCCTCGGCGATGAAATCACAGACCCGGTAATTATAAAACGATGCCGCCAGCAATCCAAGGATCAACACCATCCAGGTCAACGAACCGAGCCCGCGCAGCGTGCCCAGCAGCAGCCAGGCGAAGAGAAAATCGGCCGCCGCGTAGCCGGCCAGCAGCAGCGCCTCGGCCCGGTTGGAGTCGAACGACAGCGCCCAGCGGGTGACGAAGAACGTTGCCCAGGGCAGCGCGGCGGCCAGCCCGACCCACACCAGCGCGTACTTTACCGCCTGCCAGATGGCCACGAGCTGTTCGGGGTGGTTCCAGAACCAGATACCGCCGCCGATGACGCCGAGCGTTACGGCGCCGCCCACGACCTTGGCGCCCACGTATTGTCCGACTTTGGTCAACATGATCGATCCGGTGCCTTGCTGTCGGCCTGATGCCGGTCCCGGCCGGCGGCCGGGGGGATCAGGCGCGCGTCCCTGCCTCGACCGTTTGCCGTCCTGTCAAACTGTACCCGGCAAACGGGTTCGAGGCGATTAGAATCCGTCGCCACATCTGGAATTCCGATTTTGGCGACAATTATCCGCAAGATTTCACCGGGGGTGCGGTGCGGGTGCCTGCGGCGGCGGAAGGGGGAAGGGAGTGGCGAGGGGGGGGGCGGGGCACGGGGAGCGGGAGGGCGGAATGGTTATCGGATGCTGTTGTCGTTTTGCGACCGCACGACAATGGCTTCGTTTTGTGATGGGTGCATTCTCAGTGCCATGTTATTGGCACTGATGCGGGTATAAGGCGAGAGGCGTGTGGCGAGCGGCGAGAGGTGGTAGCAAACATGTTTCGCGTGAAACGATCCTGCGCGGCGGCGGCGGCCCGCTTGCTGGCACGCGCGGTACGGAGAGGCGCACGGCCCCACTCCCGGCCCGGTGCGCCCGCGGCGGTCGGTCGCTATACTGAGATACATTTCGACCCCGGCCGATCGGCGGGGGTTCGGTCGAGCACGCAACACGTTGTTTTCTTGCCGGGATTTCGGTACAATCAAAGCCCCAACGTCACCAGCGGGCCCGGTGCCAAGTGGAGATCGAACATGCGTTCCCGTTTCTTGACGTTTCGTGCTGCCGTGACTTTACCTTCCCTCGTGATTCTCTGTTTCATGTCGCCTGTGGCGCTTGGCGGCATCGAGGTCGGTGCCTGCTGCGTCAATCAGGTTTGCGAGGACAATGCGGGACAGGGAATAGACCGCGGCACATGCGAGGAGACGCCGGGCGGGCTGTTCCTTGGCGACGGGTCGTCGTGCGAGACGGCCAATTGCACGGCCGTACCGGCGACATCGACCTGGGGCATGATCATCTTTGGGATTCTCATCGCCATTTGCGGAACGCTTTCGATAAGGCGGGCTCTGCCCGCCGCAACTCGTGGCGAATTCATGGGGAGTCCATTGGTAGGGCGGGCTTTGCCCGCCGCAACGCGTTCGGTAGCCGCAACTCGCGAATCACCGGGGAGGCGGGCGCAGCCCGCCCTTTCCCTGGCGGTGCCATTGATGGCCGTCATGCTCGCGCTCGGCATCTCGACCGCCATCGCGCAGACCCCTCAGCGATTTGCGGATTCCCGGAGCGTAGCCGCCGCTAAGCGCACACGCGTCGCAAGTGAAACTCACGGCATGACATTGATGGTTACCAGTCAAACGATTTACGGCGAAGGAACCGACGGACAGCCCCAAGTCACGGGCTATCGGCAGACGCTTCGAGCGCATCGCGCCTCGCAGAACGGCCAGGCGGTCGCGGCCGGATGCGGCGATGAGGCCGCCGTCGAAGTCATTGCCAACGAACTCACCTGGGGTTCGACCGGTGCGCAGGTTCCCACAAGGGTGGAATGGCGGTTGGGGGCGGGAGCATGGCAGGCGGCGTTTTCCGACACTGACGTAACCGTCGGGATGCAGGATACGCTGGACCTGAGCGGCGGCGGCGAGTTGACTGTGCAAGGCAAGGCCGCCTACCCGACGTTCGCCAGTCCCATTTTTTCCCGGGAAATCGCCAGCGACCATCTCACGCTCGCGGTTATACTCCTTAACGGCGATGATCCGGGAGTGAAGATGGGTCTAAAAGGCGCCGGTGGACCGTTTGGAAGTCAAGCATCAATTCCGGATATTTTAGCTCCGTATCTTGATGGTCAAGGTAAGATTAGCCTCCCAGCTAATGAGCTAATTGCCATGTATGAGCTAGGAAGCACCAATATTAGCCATCCTAGCGCCGATTACCAGGATCTGGTGCTGAAGATTAGGACGGGGTGCCCGATCGGAAGCGAGGTGGTGCTAAGAGATAGTATTGGGCCGGATAATACGATGACGAATGGGAATTGGCCGTTTGCTTCAGATAGCACAGGGCCTTCTAGCTGGGCATTTGCACCAGCTACGATACCAGTTTTGGAAAATGTGACCTTGAAAACACTAAGGGCTATCGGAGCTCAAACCAGTTCAATGTTAGATTTTAACCAACTTGATTATTGGTTAAGGGTTTGGAACTCTGAGGCAGCAGCAATTGCCAGCCCAAATAATGGTAACATTGCGAATATCTTTTTCCCTGTCCCTTCAAGTGCGCCTGTAAACTTTGGTTCGACGTTTGACCAAAACTTTGTAGGAGTCAAACCAACTTGGGATTTACTATTTGATATTTCAAGTGCAAATCTTCCAGTGTTAGCGGGTCAAACGATAGTAATCGGCGTTCAAGTTTATACAAATGGCACGTTGGGAGGAGGCCTCTGGGGTTGGATGGAATCTCGAGAACTTGGTCAATCGGACATGGGATTTTTCCCGGGAAACTGGATCTACTTGAATACTGCTTCAATTTCCTTCTGGGATGGGCGACTAGCTTATAAATTGACTGGTAGTGCCAACTAGTGGACGTTAGAATAATCTCTGGAAAGGATTGAACGGGTTCGTTTGCCGCATGACACAGCCAGGTAGGTCGTGCTCGCGGTAGGGCGGGCTTTGCCCGCCGCAACTCGTTTTTCGCGCCCAACGGCGGGCGGAGCCCGCCCTACCCGTCGATTTTCTTTCCCCTACACCTCTACCCGCCGCAACTCGTATTCCGTACCCAATGGCGGGCGGAGCCCGCCCTACGTACTCGCAACTCGCAAATCACCGGGGAGGCGGGCGGAGCCCGCCCTACCATGTCAACGTGGCGTCCCATTCAATCGTGTGCTATATCCGGCAAATCAACCGGCGACGATCCCGGCCACTTCGGATCGAGCCAACCCA
>CAZMVD010000077.1:0-18929 GCA_964569425.1 uncultured Phycisphaeraceae bacterium | reverse complement strand
AGTTGGTAGAGCAGCTGACTCTTAATCAGCGGGTCGAAGGTTCGAGTCCTTCGCGGTGCAGTTGGGGCAGGTGGCGGCGGCGCAGGACTGCCGTGGGGGGGGAGACCGGTTATGCGGGGGAACGGCCGATCTCAGCGCAACCAATTCATGATCAAAGCGACGGGATGAAGGATCGGCGGAAGGGGGAGGCCGGCATGACCATCGGCGGGTGCGGGCGTTCGATCAGCCGGCGGGCGGAGGAGATGCCGCCGTTTCTGGCGATGGAGGTGCTGGAGCGGGCGGGAGCGTTGCAGGCGGCGGGACGGTCGATCGTTCACCTGGAGGTGGGCGAGCCGGATTTCGACACGCCGGGCGTGGTGGTGGAAGCGGCGGAGCGCGCGCTGCGCGACGGGCACACGCACTATACGCACTCGCTGGGCCGGCCGGAACTGCGCGAGGCGATTGCGGCGTGGCAGGCGGAACAATACGGGATCGACGTCGATCCGGGTCGGGTGGTGGTCACCATGGGCAGTTCGGCGGCGATGCTTCTGGTGTTTGCGGCGCTGCTGGATCGCGGGTCGGAGGTGCTGCTGACCGATCCGCACTACGCGTGCTATCCGAACTTCATCGCGGCGTTCGACGGGGTGCCGGTGCGGGTGCCGGTTTGCGAGCAGGACGGATTCCAGTGGTCGGCGGAAGCGGCGGCGGCGCGGGTGACGGAGCGGACGCGGGCGCTGGTGCTGAACTCGCCGGCCAACCCTACCGGCACGGTGACGTCGCTTTCGCGCACGCGGGCGCTGGTGGACGCGGTGGCAGATCGCGTGACCATCGTGGCGGACGAGATTTACCACGGGCTGGTGTACGGCGAGGCGGCGCGGTCCATTCTGGAGCAATGCCCCGAGGCGGTGGTGATCAACGGTTTCTCCAAGCTGTTTGCCATGACCGGGTGGCGGCTGGGGTATGCGATTGTGCCGGCGTGGCTGGTGCGTCCGGTGCAGAAGTTGCAGCAGAACCTGTTCATTTCGCCGCCGGATTTTCCGCAGTTTGCGGCGATTGCGGCGTTGCACCATGCCGGGGCGGACGTGGAGCGCATGAGGGCGCAATATGACCGGCGGCGGCGGCTGGTGCTCGAGCGGCTGGCGGGGATGGGGTTGCGGGTGCTCACGGAGCCGAAGGGGGCGTTCTATGTGTTTGTGAATGTGGGCGCGTACACGGACCGGGTTTACGACTTTGCGTTCGAGCTGCTGGAGGCGGCGGGGGTGGCGGTGACGCCGGGGGTCGATTTCGGGCCGGGCGGGGAAGGGTATATTCGCATTTCGTACGCCAATTCGCTGGAGCATCTGGCGGAGGGGATGGACAGGTTGGAGCGGTTCCTGGCGGGGCGCCAAGCGAAATGCCGCGCGTGATTCGCGTAAATAGGCGCGGCGCCGATGGCGCTAGGGATCGGGAAGCTGGTAAAGCCCCTGGCCCGCGTATTTGAGCCTGTTCTGTTTGACCAGTTCGTCCCACACGGCGCGGGGGTATTGATTGGGCGGCGTGATGGCGACGATGCCGGATGATTTGCCGCCGGACATCGGTCCGCGTCCGAGGCTCGATTCGTCGTCGAGGCGGGCGAGCTTGAGCCGCTTTTTGAACGCCTTGAGGGCATTGCGCAGCACTTCGGGCGCAGGCGTATCTGGCGGCGGGGATGCATCTGGTTCGGGCATGGGTCGTGTCTCCGGGGACAGGGATTACTTTTTGTCGTTTTCGGGGACTGAACGCGCCGGCGTCGGCCGCGCACCAGTCCGGGCACGAAGTCATCATGCGCGCTTAGCGGTGGGGCCGCACGTTCACTCCAATCCGGTGAATACCGTTTCTCGCTCGACGAAGCAAAGCTTGTTGTCGAAGGGGTCGAGGGCGTAGAAGGAACGTTCGCCCCAAGGGCGGGTGACGATTTCGCCGGCGGGTGTGCCGTGGATATCTTCGGTGGCGGGCCGGCCGCCGGCATCGCACAGGGTTTTGTGGGTCAGTTCGAGGTCGTCGACGGCGAGGTATAGCCATTCCGGGCCGGGGACGGGGTCGTAGTCGTCGCCGTCGGCGCGGGGGTCGAAGCAGGCGAGGATGGTTCCGTCGCAGTCGAAGTAGTGCCGTCCGGGCGAAACGCGAATGCCGGGCATGCCGAGGACGGCGGTGTAGAACGTGGCGGCGCGTTCGATGTCGGCCACGGGAACGATGACGCGGAAGAGTTTGGGTGTCATGGGCATTCTCCGGCCGCGGTCGGCCATGTGCATCCGCCGCGGCGATCACAGCTTAGTGAATCCCCCGGTCGCGCGGCAAGCGCGTCCTGCACGGCGTCGAATGCGCCGTACGCCGTAGCGAACCGTTACCCGCGTCCTCGGAATCGTCCTCGGCTATAATCGGCCTGCCGCCACGTGTCGTACAGCGCGGGCGGCGGGAAAAACGCGGTGAAGATCAGCGAGATATTCCATTCGATTCAGGGCGAGGGGAAGCTGGCGGGGCTGCCGAGCCTGTTCATCCGCACCAGCGGGTGCAACCTGCGGTGCACCTGGTGCGATACGCCGTACACGTCGTGGGCGCCGGAAGGGGAGGAGATGAGCATCGAGGCCATCGTGCGCCGTGTGGAAGCGGCGCGGTGTCGGTACGTGGTTCTTACCGGCGGCGAGCCGCTGATCGCGCCCGGGGTGGAAGCGCTGACGCAGCGCATTTGTGCGGCCGGGTTTCATCTCACCATCGAGACCGCGGCTACGGTGTGGAAGGACGTGGTGTGCGACCTGGCGAGCATCAGCCCGAAGCTGGCGAACTCGACGCCGCGGTCGCGAGAAGGCGGGCGCTGGGCTGTCGCGCACGATGCGCAGCGCATCAATCTCGACACCATCCGCCGGTTCATGGCCATGCCCGATTATCAACTCAAGTTCGTGGTTGATGCGTCGGACGACCTGGCCGAGATCGACGATTTGCTGGCTCACATCGAATCGGTGAAGGCGGAAAACGTGTTGCTCATGCCGCAGGGGGTGAGCCGGGAGGAACTCGACGCCCGCGGTCCGTGGCTGGCAGACCTGTGCAAGCAGCGAGGCTTTCGCTTTTGCCCGCGGTTGCACATTGCCCTTTACGGCCACACGCGTGGGACGTGAGCCGTTTCGGGCCGGGCTAGACCGGTTTAGGACTGGAACGGACGTCGGTTCTGTGCGATAATAGCGGACGTGCGGTTCGTTGAATCCTGCGGCGGTCATTCCAGGGAAAGGAACCAGCCATGCGAGTTGATAGAGGCTTTTCGCAGCGTATTGGGGCGGCCTTGCTGGCGCTGACGGTCTGCGCGCTGCCGGCCGGGGCGATACCGTGGGACACGTTTGTCGACGCCGGGTCCGACTCTATCTGCGATGTGATTAATGCGGCGAATGCCGAGCTGGTGGTGCTCAGTTCGACGGGCGAGCTGGTGATCATCACGGGTCAGGATGCGATACTGGCAGGCACGGAAGTTACCCTTGACGGTCTGGTGCTGGTCGATGGCGATGTTTTCGGGCAGATCGAGTTTGCGGTGGACGGGGACGGGTTCCGCACGTTGTGGTGGACGGCGCTGAACGGCACGGTGGTGGCGGTGGACGAGTTTACGGGGGACCCGCTGGCGACCAACAGTGTTCCGGCGGATTACCGGGATGTGCCGTGCGACGCGTGCGACCTGTGGGACGATCCGAATGCGTGTCTTTGCGATTTCGACTCGGACTGCGACGACAACAATGAGTGCACGGTGGACGTGTGCACGGCTTCGGGCGAGTGTGCGTTTTTACGGGTGCTGTGCCAGGATGACGACGCCTGTACATTCGACACCTGCGATCCGGTGCTGGGTTGTGTGTTTCTCGATGTCGTGTGCGACGACGAGGACTCATGCACGTTCGATACGTGTGATCCGCTGACCGGTTGTTTGTTTGTGGAGGAGGATTGCGAAGACGGCAACTTCTGCACGGATGACTTTTGCGAGGACGGTTTTTGCATCTCGGTGGATAACAACCGGGCGTGCGATGATGGGGATGCGTGTACGCGGTTCGACCGGTGCAGCGGGGGCGTGTGCCGGGGGACGCCGATCAGCGGGTGCGGGGATCCGCCCCGTCCGTCGGTGCCGGTGATCGTGTTCTGCGGAGCGAATGCGTCGTTGGCGATGTGGCTGACGTGGTGCGGGCTGGTGGGCGGCGTGTTTTGGCGGTCGCGGCGTCGGCTGCGCCGTCCGGGAGCGGTCAACGGCGCACCGCGGTCAAAGTAGGAGTAGCAGACATGGTAGCGAGCAGTTTCAGGTTACGATCCCTGGGGCGCGGCGCCGGGCACTTCGCGGCGGTAATGGTCGTGGTGGTTTTGTTCGGCGCGGCAAGCGGTGCGCACGCACAGGTGCTGCCCTGGGACACGTTTTCCGACAGTCCGGTTTCGGCCTCGATCTGCGACGTGGTGAACGCGGATAACGCCGAACTGGTGGTCCTGCGTAATACCGGGCAACTGGTGATCGTGACCGGGCGGGACACCATTCTCGAAGATTCTCTGGTCACCGACGAGGGCGAGGTGCTGGTCAACGGTCAGCAGGCGGGCTTTCTGGGGTTTGAGACCGACGGCGACGGGCTGCGGACGCTGTGGTGGACCTCGCTGACCGGGCGGGTGGTCAGCGTGGATGAGTTCACGGGCGAGCCGACGACGACCAACCGCATCCCCGCCGATTATCGCAGTGTTCCCTGTGACGCCTGCGACCTGTGGGACGACCCCACGGTGTGTGCCGCGCCGCCGCCGCGCCCGGTGGTGATCCGCATTTGCGGGAACAACGTTGTGGTGGGGATGATCATGACGCTGGGGGGGTTGATGATGTTGGGGGTAGTGCGGGGGAATGGCGAATGCAGAAGAGCGAATGCGAGGAAGAGGCACGAAGGCACGAAGCCACGCAGGCACGAAGAATAAGGCAGTAACGCCAAGATCGGCAATCGACGATCAACGATTTCCGAGGAGCGTTTGTGGATAAGGACATGGAAAACAGAATCCAGCAGATTGCGGAACTGGGGCAGTCGGTGTGGTGTGACAACATCAGCCGGCGGATGATTGACACCGGGGAGTTGCAGCGGCTTATCGATCTGGGGATTGTGGGGGTGACGTCGAACCCGACGATCTTCATGAAGGCGATCACCGGCGGCAGCGACTACGACGAGCGGCTGCAGAGCCTGCTGGCCGCCGGTTGCGAGGAGACGCTGGAACTCTACGAACGCCTCGTCATTCCCGACATTGCGGACGCCGCGGACATTCTGCGGCCGGTGTATGACCGCACCGACGGGCTCGACGGCTACGTGAGCCTGGAGGTCAGCCCGCGGCTGGCGTATGACACCGAGCGGACCGTTGCCGAGGCGCGGCGGTTGTTCGCGGAACTCAACCGGCCCAATGTGTTCATCAAGGTTCCGGCCACCGAGGAGGGCATGCCGGCGATTGCCACGCTGATCGGCGAGGGGATCAACGTGAACGTTACGCTGATTTTCGCGCTGGAAGTGTATGAGAAGGTGATGGCGGCTTACCTGGAGGGTCTGCGGCGGCTGGAAGCGGCGGGGGGCGATCTGGTCCGCGTGGCGTCGGTGGCTTCGTTTTTCGTCAGCCGGGTGGATACGCTGGTGGACAAGCTGCTGCTGGAGAGGGGCGAGGGCGGGGCGGTGGTCGATCCGCTGCTCGGGCAGGCGGCCAACGCCAACGCCAAACTGGCGTATGCGCGATTTGAGGAAGTGTTTGCGCTCGATGGAGCGTGGGGGGAACTGGCGGAAAAGGGAGCGCGCGTGCAGCGGCCGTTGTGGGCGAGCACGAGCACGAAGAACCCGGATTATCCCGACACGATTTACGTGGACAATCTGATCGGGCCGCACACCGTGAACACGCTGCCGCCGGCCACGATCGACGCGGTGCTCGACCACGGCACGGTGGAGGTGACCATACACGACGAGTTGGACATTGCCCGGGCGCTGTTCGACGAACTGGCCGAGGTGGGCATTGAGATGCGGCGGGTGACGGACCAACTGCGGGTTGAGGGGGTGGAGGCGTTCGCCAAGTCCTTTGAGGAACTGCTCGACAATCTATCGCGGA
The DNA here is from genome assembly GCA_964569425.1 of uncultured Phycisphaeraceae bacterium. Taxonomy (GTDB): domain Bacteria; phylum Planctomycetota; class Phycisphaerae; order UBA1845; family UBA1845; genus JACQXM01. The sequence continues at coordinate 12,860 of CAZMVD010000077.1, read as the reverse complement.
AAAAGGGCACGCTGCCGGTGGCGCGCTAGGGCTTCCGCGCTGCGCAGCGCGCCGCGATCTAACCTGGCCGGTCTTGCCTCATGCTGACTGCCTGCCCGCGCTGCGACTATTCCCTTCACGGTCTGCCCGCGAATCACACCTGTCCCGAGTGCGGGTTGCGCTACGATGAGCGTTCGCTCTTGTTTCGGTGCAGGCCTGACTATCGCGTTCTGTTGAACCTCGGTGGTGTTGTCTTGGGTTCGATGGTCCTGTGGCGGGAATTGTCCGGGATCATTCGCGACGGCGCCGTGCGCACGTCGTGGAGCGGGCTGTTTGTCCTCGCGTTCTCCGTGGCCCTCGTTTTTATGGGGCAGTATATCTGGCGGCTCTTCCGTCATGGGCGGTTCTTGGCGGTGGTACCGGGAGGGATGCTGTTTCGCTGGGACCGTCCGGCGATGGAGTGGGTGCCGTGGTCGAACATTTCGCGGGTGGTGGTGGGTCCGGGGCGGCTGGGGGTGGTGATCTTTCTGCGCCGCGAGCGGACCACGCGGGAACTGTGGGGCGTGTTCCGTGCGCGCGACGAGGCTGAGCGGTTGGTGGCGGCGGCGGATCATTACCTGGGTCTGGTACTGACTGCCACCGGGCGCGTGGAAGAGACAGCGCAGGCGGCGGACGGGCGGGCCTGAAACGGCGGGCGCGAACGCCACTGTAAGGCCCGGGGGGGTCGGCTCGAACGGATCGGCCGTGTGGCGGCCTCGCGGCTTGGCGCAGATTACCGGACGGCGTGCGGACGGGAGTTTCCCGCCCTGCGCCCGGCATCTGCGTGCCGCGGCCTGGCACTTCCTCTTGCTTAATGGCGTCGGGTTCGGCGGCTGCCGATGTAGGGGTGGGCCGGGGCGGCGGCGCGCGCGGCGCGGGGAGCGCAGCGCGAAACGCCCGAGAACCAATGACACAGACACCGATCGGCAGTGTGCTGGTGGTCGAGGATGACGTGGAGTTGCGTTTCATCCTGTTGGCCCATCTGCGCGCTGCGGGCTTTGCGGCGGTGGAAGCAACCGACGGCTTCGCGGCGGTACGGCTGGCATCGGAGACGCTTCCCGACGTGATTCTGATGGACGTGGGGCTGCCGGGCATGGACGGGGTGGCGGCGACGCGGGCCATACGCGGCACGCCGCGCACGGCGCACATTCCGGTGATCATGCTCACGGCGCGTTCGCGGACGGAGGACGTGGTGCGCGGGCTGGAGGCGGGGGCGCAGGAATACCTGGCCAAGCCGTTCGACGTGGCGGAGCTGCTGGCGCGGGTGCGTTCGGTTCATCGGCTGGCGGTGGCGCACAAGGACCTCGACCACCTGAATACGCGTCTGGAGGCGGAGGTCGACGCGAAGACGCGTCGTTTGCAGCTTCTTTACGACTTCATGCGCGACCTTAACCGCGCGGAGACGCGAGAGGGGATTCTGGACCTGGTCATGCATTGCGTCCAGCAGGTAACCGGTGCCAAGCGTTTGTCACTGATGATGGTTGACGGCACGGGTGAGAACCTGGTGTGCGAGCGGGCGGTGGGCATTGACCCGAAGGTGGTGGAGGCGATCCGTATCCATCGCATGGAGGGCATCGTCGGGCAGGTGATGCAGAGCGGCAAGACGCTTGCGGCGCGTGCGTTCGGCGAGTCGGCGGGCGGCCAGCGCGGTTATCAACGGGATGCGTTTCTCAGCACTCCGTTGATTTCCACGTCGCTCACCACGCGTGACGGCATCATCGGCGTGCTGAACATCACCGAGAAGCCGCAGGACGGTCCGTTCAGCGAGGACGAGATCGAGTGCATCCGGTCGATCGCGGACGCGGCGGCGATTGCGCTGGACGGCGTTACGCGCCGCGCCCAGCTTGAGCAGTCGGTGCGCGTGCTGTTGCAGACGGTCGGCCACCTTGCCGAATTCCGCGACGAGGAGACCACGCTGCATCTATCGCGTGTGTCGCGCTATGCCCACCTGCTGGCCGAGCAGTTGCGGCGCGAGGGTTCTTATCGCGACGAGGTTTCGGCCGACTTTGTGGAGCGCCTGGTGCAGGCGGCGCCGATGCACGACATCGGCAAGGTGGGCATACCGGACGACATTCTCACCAAGCCCGGCAAGCTGACGGACGAAGAGTTTCAGATCATGAAGACGCACACGGACATCGGGCGGCGGGTGCTCTCGCAGGCGCTGGATCCGGCGCACCCGGTGCCCCTGCTGAAAATGTGCATCGATATCGCCTATTGCCATCACGAGCGTTTCGACGGAAAGGGCTATCCTCGGCGGATCGGCGGACGTGATATTCCGCTGGCGGCGCGGATCATCGCGCTGGCCGACGCGTATGATGCCATCACCAGTCGTCGGCGCTATTCCCCGGCGAAGTCGCATCAACAAGCGGTTGAGATCATTCGGTCTGACGCGGGCAAGCACTTTGACCCGGTGGTGGTGGAGGCGCTGCTGCGCTGCCAGGATCAGTTTGACCGGGTGCGCGCTCGGTATGCTGATGACGCCGACACGCGCGGTCCCCAGACATGCACCGTGGCGGGCGGAGCCTTCGAGGCCGGGACGCAATAGGCGAGGAACCCGCCGGTGCGGGCTTCGGTGCGGCACACCGAGGGAACGGCGGCCATATCGTTTCCATGTTCAGGCGTTTGCCGATTCCGGATCTTCCATGCGCATGGGACGGGTTCTGGGGGGCGAGCCGGCGGTCGCATCTGCGGGCTCTACCTGCACGCGAATCGGTTTTCCGCCGAGCGTGCTGAGCGTTCGCTGTGGGAAGGGGATGTCCACGCCGTGCTCCCGGAATAGCTCGAGGATGCGGTACTTGGCGTGGGTCATGAAATCCCAGCGCTCCGCGGTGTTGTTGAACCAGGCAAAGACGACAAAATCCAGGCTGTCGTTTCCGAAGCTCATGAAGCGCACGCTGGGCGGCGGATCGCGAAGCGAGGTTTTCCACTCGGTGGCCACCTGCATGAGCAAGCGTTCGACGAGCCGCGGGTCGCTGTCGTAGGAGACGCCCACTTCGATTTTGCCGCGGATGCGCGGGTCGTTGAGCGTCCAGTTGACGACTCGGCTGCTGACAAACTCGGCGTTGGGAATGACCAGGTCAATGTTATCAAAGGTTTTCACGCAGGTGGCCCGCAGACTGATCCGGCTCACCTCGCCCAGCACGCCGTTCACTTCGACCATGTCGCCGACTTTGATGTGGCGCTCGAACAGGATGATGAGACCGCTGATGAAGTTCACGAATACCGGTTGCAGGCCGAGGCCCAATCCCAGCCCCAGGGTACCCAGCACCACCGTCAGGGCGCCCAGGGGAATGCGCACTGTATACAACGAGAGGTACAGTCCGAAGAACACGATGATGTAGTGCAACAGCGTGCTGACGGCGACACGCCCACCGCGGTCCAGCGTGCCGTAGTTGGGATAGACGCGCGATTCCAGGAAGGATCGCAACCCCCGAGACGCCAGCCAGCTCAACACCAGCACCGCGGCGGCCATCAACGCACGGCCGATGGTAATCGCGGGTCGACCTTCATGACCGGCGAGAATTTCCAGATGGAACCACTGTCGCAGGTCCACGGCGCTGACGCCCCAGTAGCCCAGGATCAGGACCGCCGCGCCCAGCCAAACACCCCAGCGGAGCACGGAACCGACGATGCCGATCCACAGGTCGGCATCCATCCGATCGACGGATTCGATGGGTGCCACCTCGCGTCCTGCGGCCAGTGCCGCGGCGCGCTCTGCCTCGCCGGCGGCATCCAATTCTGTCGTTCCCGGGCCGAGATTGGCCAGTCGGTCCTTATGGCGATTGACCAGGTCACGGCAGTAGCGAACGGTCAGCGTTGCCAGCACCACGGTGCAAAGTGTCTGTGTGACTCCTGCGATGACATAGGTGGTCAATGGGCCGAAGCCCACCACTTGCAGCACCAGGAGGGCCAGCACTGCCAGGTAGAGCAGCGGGTAGGTCGCCTGCACAAAGACGTAGAGCAGGCGATGCTTGACCTGTTCCGGTCGGCCCACCACTCGCAGGACGGTTTGCCGCGGGATCCCGAAGAGCAGCAGGATGCCGAGGGCGACAATTTTGAATGCGCCCCACATGTAGTTGCGCGTGTACGGCGCCCATCCGAACACGGACAACAAGAGCGGGACCGGGATCAGAATCAGCGAAGTCCACAGCAGGGCGCGCAGCCAGCGGCGGTAGTGGCCTGCCACGACGTTGCTGCACGGGACCAGGCGATAGCGCGGCTTGCTTCGACTGAACAATGTGCTGATCAGCGCGGCAAACACGCCCGCCCCGGTCAGCACGAGGACCGCCGTGCGGGTGATTCTACCGTCCATCGGGCTGAGGGTGACGCAAACGCCGGCGACGAGACCCGGCCAGAGGACCAGCGACGTTCGGGCGAGAAACCGCAGGGCCTGGAGGTGCAAGCGATCGCTGAGCGGCGCGATGGTCGACTCCTGCTGCTCCTGCATCCGTTCGCCAATGCGCGCCTCATAACCATCCGCGTAACGCAGCAGACGTGTGCGGAGCCAGGCCGACAGCAGCACCGAGACGAGCAGCAGCGTTGCAATCGTCACTGCGCCTCCCAGTGAGAGATTTGCGAAGGACTCGCGCACCTGCAACAGGTCGCTCTCGCGTTTGCTCTTCTGGGCGTGCCACTCTTCGGCACTCTTGGCGGGGTTGTATTTCCACAGGGGTTGATCCTGCACCCGCAGGTAGGACCAGTACAACCGACTGCGGTAGCCGGCGAAGGTCTCCACGTGCCCCGCGAGGATCATGGCGCCCTCGCGCAATCGTTCCGACAGCATGCGGAGGTGTTCGCGAACGTCCGTCAGTTCCTTTTCGAACGCCTTGAGGCTATCGTCGCGCTGGGTGCGAAAACGAACGACGAGTTCGTTGTTGGTTTCTGCGGCGGCCAGATCGTTGAATGCCAGGATCCGCCCGTCGATCGCTTCGTCGATGCGGTCGAGGCGGTCGATGATCCGCGCCCGGTCGTCCAGGGTGGTGTCGTACAAGGAACGCAGCCGGTCGCGCTGCGCCTCGCGCCGGGCCACGAGTTCTCCCATACGGCCGTAGTACGCCTGGATTTTCTCTCCGGAGCGCCGGTCAATAGACTCGAACAGCGGCCCCCAGGTGCCCAGTTCGGTGCTCAAGTCCGTTTTCAGGCTGGTTAATTCCAGCTCTGAGAATCGCTTGCCGATTCCGGCTTTGCGCAGCATTTCCGCGAGTTCCTGCTGACCGGCGAGCATGGCCTCGCGCAGTTCCCAATAGGCGCGCTCCAACGGAGCGAAGCGGTCGGGGTTTGCGGCGACTTCCTGCGCGCGTTCGCGCACGCGGTCCAGTTCGGAGCGGGTGCGCAATTGCCGCAAGCGTTCCACGCGCCGTTCGTGCTGAGTGACGAGTTCGGACAGCAGGGGGGTTCGTTGCTCTGCCTGGCTGGCCTGGCGTGCGTCGCGTTGTGCTTCGAGGTCGAGGCGTTCGCTCTGGTGGAGGGCCATGCTGGCGTCGATCCTCGCTTTGGCGAGGCGAAATTCCGCCGTGGCGCGTTCCACTTCTCCGGTGGTCGGCGAGGTGATTCGTCCTTCCGTCTCGCTGACCACGTCGAGCAGTCGGGCCTGAGTTTCCACCACCGCGCGCGACGCTTCCTCTTTTCGGGCGGCGTGGTCTGCGCGGCGTTTCTCGCGTGCTTCCTGGTTTTTCAGGCGGGTCTGCAATTCGGACTTTGCGGTTTCCAGGTCCTGCTGTGCCTGTTTCAGTTCGTCCTCGGAAACACTTTCGCGCCAGCGTTGGGTATCCTGGCGCAGGTCGTTAATCGACTTCTGGATCAGCGCCAGCTCTTCGCTGAAGGCTACGCTGGCTTGCTGGTCTTCCAGCATACGCAACGAGGCGCGAAGGTCCGCGAGTTCTTTCAGTACCGCATCATAGCGTTTGCGCGCTTCCGCCTCGTCGCGCGCTGCCGCAGTCCACTCCCGCTCCGCGTCGCTCAGGTCTTCCTCGCGATGTTTGTTCCATTGCTTCCACTGTTTGGGAATCGCCGCTTCCAGCGAAGCAATCGTCTCCGCGTTGACGGTAATGCGCTGCTTGAGGGTTTCCTCGTCGGCGGGCGGACGTTCGGGCTGGGTTCGTTCGGGACCGAGCCGCGCGGCCGATGGCGCGGGCGGGCCGACCGGAGCCGGGGGGGCAGGGGAACCGGGCGGTTGTGGTTCCGCGTTTCCCGGTGGCTGTGCCGGTTTTCCCGCTGTTTGTGCGGAAACGGGAAACAGTGGAAGGAGTGTAACCCCGAGTGCAAGGACCCATCCCAGCCGGGACATGTCAACGCGTATCCGATGTCTGGCGGGCGACATGTGGCTCTCGCTTCCCTGTGGACCTGGTTGATTCCCCGCGTCGAACCCCGGCGTCCGATAGCACCTGCATTATGCACACCCTGCGCGAATCGAAAAGTGCGGCGAATTCGATCCACCGCGATCAGTCGCGTTTTCAGTTGAGAAACGGCGTTCGGCGGTGGGGCGGTTACCGGACAATCCATCCACGAGCGCGCCGGATCGAGAATGGTATACTCTGGTAGACGCTTCGTTCCGTTTTCCTGTCATTCAGTGAGAACGGACCGACGGCGATGAATCCGGCATTCGCAGCGTCTTGCTTGGTGCCGGCGACGGGGCGCACGCACCGTCGGGAAGGGCGCATCGGTCGTCCGCGGACCCACAGGAGAGAGCACCATGGAAACCGCCGAGATTCAGCCGCTGACCAGAAAGTCCGTTGCGCAACTGCTCTTGGGGCGCGAGGGCTCGTCCGCGACGAACGACGCCAACTGTCGTCGGCGCAACCTGCGCTGGCCTTTTCCCGGGACCGTCGAACTTTGGGTTCCTGAGACCGACGGCGAGGACCGATATATCCTGGCCACCTGCGTGAACCTGAGTCTGGACGGCGTCGGCATTCTGTGTGACGAGGAGTTTCCTCCGGGTTTCGAGCTGGCGATTGCCATTCATCAGCCGGAGGTGAGCTTTCACGGCCGGGCGGTGGTTCGGCACGCGACGCGAAATGACAGCGGGTACTTCATTGGTGTTCAGTTTTGCTTCGACGAACCCGCCCGTCGCGGGCGGGGCCGCGCTGCAGGTTAAGGCTGCGTTCCAGTTGAGTTGATTGCCGGGCGATTCCAAGTGGCGCGGCACCAGGATTGCGGGTGCGCGCCGGCCCGCCCGGATACTGCGGGCGTTCCCAGTGGGCTTTTCAGTCATTTCGTTAGAAGTGATTCCTGGCTCAGGTCTTGCATGACTCGCCCAGCAAAGGCAGCAGCATTGCGGCGCGCACCAGTTCAGGCACGCTGGAGGCGCCCATTTTTCGCATGACCCGCGCGCGATGGACTTCCACCGTTCTTCGACTGACACCGAGTTGATATGCAATGTCCTTGTTGGTATGGCCTGCGACCACAAGGCGGAATACGTCGCGCTCTCGAAGAGTCAGCAAACGGAAACTCGCTTCGGCGTCTTTCCGCTGCAAGGACGCACGGCTTTCGTGTGCCGAGTTTGCAGCGGCTGCGTCTATGGCTTGCTTGAGCTCCTGGGGGAGAAACGGGGCGGTCAAGACGGTAAAGGCGCCCAACTTCATTCCTTCAATCGCCTGGGGAACCGTGCAGCCTTCCAGCGCGACGATGGTGGCGAAACGGGGCCGAAACGCTACGAGTCTTTTCAGCGACGCACGCTCGGCACGGCCGAACTTTCGTATTGCCAGGACCATACAGTGGGGGGAGCGCAAATCTCCAGGAAACGGGTGTATTGCCGGTGGAAACGGATGGCGGTAGACTGCGTAGTGATGCGGTAGCAGGCAGTTGACGACGGCGTCGACCTGACCTTGGTCGAATCCGCCTACCTTGACAATTATCTGGGTTTGTTCTTGCCCGGAGCGTTGGTCCATGGATGCGCTGACTTCTAAATCTAGTGTCTCGCGTGCGGCGTTTGTCCTGGCACATGGCCAACGCGGGGCGGCGTAGCAACTCCCTGCTTGCTTTGACCAGTGCATTCCTAAAGAGGATTAACACCGCCCGGCGTCATCGCGCTCGCGCCTTGGCGATTTTTTTCTGGATTTCGTTTGAGCTGCGAAGCTGGAGGAGAATTGACCGGCGGGCTTACCCTGCCTTTTTCTGTGGGCTATTTTCGCCATGACGGGGCCGGGGGCTCAGCTTGTTCAGTGACACTTGTATTTCGGCTTGCGGGGCGGCCGTGTTCGTTCGAGTTATTGGATTTCTTTGCTTTTCAGGCGGATTAGGGTGCAGCGGTTTTTCGCGTCTGCCGGCAAGTTAGTGCCTGGAGTGAGTCGTGTCGGTGAACAAGTTGCGTTCGATTTAAGGCCGACGAGATACGAGGTTCGATCCGCCTCGCAACAGGTAGGGAAGCGTGGGATGGCGAAACAGAGGGGGATGTAACGATCCAACCGGTCGACGTGGGGGTGTATTCCTCCATCGAGGTGCGGACATGCAGGCGGATTCGATTCCAGACGAACGGAGCGTCGTAGATAAGGAGTTGAAGGTTCAGCTCATGAAGCGAGCTCATTTCCTGAGTGAGTACGTTCGCCGGCGAATTCCCGCGATGTTGCAACCGGTGATCTCCATCGAGGACGTACTTCAGGAAGTGTGGCTCGGCGCTTTCCAGGCTGATCCAAAGAGCCGCCCAACCACGAGCGAGGGTATCGACCGCTGGCTGATGACCATCGCGCGACACCGGTTGCTTAACGTGGTCAGAAACGCGCGGCGTAAGAAGCGGATGGTTCGCGGTCGAGTCTGTCCGGCCCCCGTCGAGGCCAGCTCCTGGCTGGATCTGTTTCAGCGTGTGGCTTCGATTGACCGGACGCCCAGCAGCGTTGAAGCGGCCCAGGAGGGGGTTCGAGCGGTTCAAAGGGCGGTGGGCACGCTCCCCGTCGATGAGCGGAAGGCCATCACTCATCATTATCTTGAGGGCCGAAGCCAGGAGGAAACGGCGAGGCTTATTCGGCGGTCCAAGCCGGCCACCAATAGCCTTTTGTTCCGGGCGATGAGGCGACTTCGGGGCGAACTGGGTTCCGCGGCGCGGTTTTTCAGCGATGCGGAACAACGGAATGACGAAGGCAGCAGCGCCAGTCACACCAGGCTCCCGTGAGCGCATTGCATGAGCGAAGCCCGCTTGTCATCCTGCCGCATCGACGCGATCGTCGGCGAGGTGATTGAGCGTTGCGCGCGCGGTGAAGAGGTAGACTTCGACAGCATCGGTGCTGCCTATCCCGACTTGATGCCCGAACTCGGCGTTCGACTCGATCTGGTTCGCGCTGTGGAACAGGCGCATGGCCAGATGGCACTGGAGCCACCAACCGATCAGGCAAGGCGAGGGGAACAGGATCCTGACTTGCGGTTCCTGCAAGGCGCACTTCCGGAATACCAGATTCTGGAACGGTACGATCACGGCGGACAAGGCGTGGTTTACCGGGCGGACCATCTTGCCACCAAGCGTTCGGTAGCGATCAAGATTCTCCTCGATGGCGCTATAGCGCCGGCGCGCTGGAAACTCCGGCTGCGGCGGGAGGCAGAACTTGTCGCCCGGCTCCAGCACCCCAATATAGCGGCGGTGTATGACAGCGGCGAACTGGAGAGCCGCCCCTATATCATTATGGAGTTTATCAACGGGCTGCCGATTGACGAATACGTTCGCTGGCATCGATTGCCTATCGCCGCCACGATTCAGTTGTGCCGGACGGTCGCCGAAGCGATCAGTGTTGCCCATCAGAACGGCGTCATTCACCGGGACATCAAGCCGTCCAACATTCTGGTGGACATGGAGGGAGTTCCCCACGTCGTCGATTTCGGCCTGGCGAAGGATCTGTGGGAGTGTGATGGCGACGCTTCCTTGTCACTGGCCGGACAGATTCTCGGAACGCTTCCCTATTTGAGTCCGGAACAGGCACGGGGAGAACCCGAATCTGTCGATGTCCGATCGGACATTTACTCGCTTGGGGTGGTCCTTTATCAACTCGTCTCCGGCAGTCTTCCCTATCGTACGGACGGGCGCCGCCAAGAGGCAATTGCCAATATCCAATTCGGCGAACCGAGCCGACTGCGTGGACTGCGGCCGATGGAAAGCAGCTCGCCCGAAAGACGAGGTGAATGGATTGATGACGACACCGAGAAGGTCATTTTCAAGGCGCTGGAGAAGAGCCCGGCGCGGCGATACCAGTCAGCGGCCGCGCTGGCCGACGACCTGGGGCGCCTGCTGACCGGCGATGCGGTGGAGGCCAAGCGGGCCAGCAATCTTTATGTGCTCCGCAAGCTGCTTTGGAGATACCGAACTCACGCCGCAGTCCTGGTGATCCTGCTGTTAATCCTGGCGGCATCCGGGGTGGCCGCCACGGCAAGCTGGCGTCGTGCCAATCAGATCGGCCGCATCGCCCTGACCGGACTGGACATGGGTTCCATGTTCAAGCTGGGAAGCGTGGAGCGCGATGCCGGTCGACTGGACCAAGCGGCCGCCATGTATCTCAAGGTTCTGGAGGCCGGGGCGCTATTGAGCACGGATGATCGAGTTATCCAACGGCGCATGTTCGACGCCCACCACAGTTTAGCGAATTTGTACCTGTTTCGCAATCAGCTCGATGACGCCGCGCGCCACACCGAGGCGGCGGCCGCATTGGCGGCCGCCATGCTTTCCAGGGACCCGGAAGACCTCGAACTTCGCAGGCAGCAGGCTTTTTCGCTGACGCTCCAGGGAAAGCAGGCGGCGGAGCAGCAGTTGTTCAAGCGTGCATTGGGGTATTTTCGCGAGGCCGAGGTTGTTCAACGAGCGTTGATTGAGGCGGAGCCCGACAATCAGTCGCTTTCGCAAGACCTTGCGTACACGCTTTCCGAACTGGGCCGGGCGGCCCGCCATCGGGGTCGAATGGAGGATGCCCGTCGGGCGTACGTCGAGTCGCACGCCATTCACCATTCGCTGGCAGCCCTGGACCCTACCAACCTGTCCCGCTTGCTCGAACTCACCCGTGCCGAGAACAAACTCGCGGTATGGCACATCATTCAACGAACGCCGGCGGATTATCGTTCGGCCTACGACCGGCTTTCGATTGCCAGGGAACGACTTCAGCGCATGAAGGAGCATCCCCAGGCCCAGCACCATCGATGGGACATCAGCTTGCTCGACCATGATCTGGAGTCGAACCTGCGCATCGTGGAAGAGCGCCTGGGCTCAGCGCCCCTTGACAGCGATCAGGCCGAATCGCGCAACGTGCCCGATTCGGTGGGCACGATAACATCTTCGTCGATGGGCTCTTGAGCGGCGAGCAACTGGAAAGAGTAACTCAGTGCGACCGTGTGTTCGTAAGGCGCTCCTTCGGGCGGGGGCACATACATCGCGCCTTCCAGGAAATATCCCAGATCGTCATCGGTTTCGGCAGTTGCCAGGGCCGTACCGACTAATGCCGGCGGTACAGCGAATTCATCAAACTGCGGCTGCAGGAGATCTTCGTGGGCGACCCACCACAAGCCGTCGGAAGTGAGCAATTCGGGCGACAGATCGATCCATAGCTGATCGGGAGAGGATTCGTTGCCAGGTCGCACAATGGAGATTTCGTCCACGGCCCAGCCCACCTCTACCGCGGTGGCGGCAACGGCGGTCAAACGAAACGTGACCTGCAACACGACGGCGCTTTGTGGATCGGTCGGAATCTCGCGTGTGCGGTACGTGATGAACTGACTCGCAGGCAAATCGCCCCACGCGGGCTGAGAAAGACCCAGAGTCACCAGGAGGACCCAACCTGTGGTGCGGAGGTGGTGGACCATGCGAAGTTCTCCTCAAGAAGCGGTTTGTGCGACGACGTGCCACGTTCGGCGCGCACCGGTGGCGCAGCCGATCCCAACGAATGGCGAAGGAATTCGCTTTGCCCGGACCTTGCGGGCCGCATTCGGCGTGATGAGTCGTGGCGTTCAATCGCCCGTCAGAACGCACTGGGCGACTCAGCCATTCCGGTCGCACGTCTCAGCGCGTCTTAAGTAGATTGACACCGTCTGCGGGGCGCGCGCTCGATTTGGCAGGGAGAAATTTCCGAATGGTCCGGAAACACGAATTGCAAGTGAACTCGATGGCGGCGGCTCAGTTGACCTCGCGGTGCAGGTGAACAACCATGCGCGACCAGCCGGAGAGGTTGGCGCATACCGGCAGGGATCGCCGCCGCCTGCAAGAGACGAATGCGCGACCGGAGTGACTCCGTCCGGCGTGATCCGCGGGTCACCGGGCCATTGAAGAGAACAAACAACGGTCTGGGACGAACCGTTTCACCCGTGGCGAGTGGATTTCGACTGGTAGCGTTAGACGGAACGCGGTTGGCCGCCGCGATCAGCGACGGGCTACGTTAGAACCGGCCTATGAATGACGTGATGCACCTGGGAAGATCGTCTGATTACTATGACGAGGCAATCGGAGATCACCTGACCTGATCAGGCTTCGCCGTGTTCCAATCCGCGTGCGATGACCAGACGATGGATTTCACTTGTTCCCTCGTAAATCTCGGTGATTTTCGCATCGCGCAGGAAGCGCTCGACCGGATAATCCTCGCAGTAGCCGTATCCGCCGAACACCTGCACGGCATGATTTGCGGCGCGTGATGCGGTTTCACTGGCGAGCAATTTGGCCATGGCCGCCGCCTGCGAAAATGGCCGCTTCTGGTCCTTCAGCCACGCGGCGCGGTAGGTGAGCAAACGTGCGGCTTCCACGCCCACGGCCATGTCGGCGATCTTGTTTTGAATGGCCTGGAACTTTCCGATCGGCTGGTAGAACTGCACGCGAGTGCGCGCGTATTTTGTCGCTTCGTACAGGCACGCTTCGGCGATGCCCAGCGCCTGCCCGGCGATGCCGATAC